>JANWHX010000139.1 GCA_025450235.1 Chitinophagaceae bacterium
AACAGAGTTGATTACGACACCGCCTGCACCTGCATTCCCATCAGTGCCGGGAGTAAATCCGGAAGGTCCATATTCCAGGAGATATTCTCCGGAACCCGACCAGCTTACCGTGGCAGTCGAACTTAAGATATTACTAACATTTACTGCCAATGCAGGCGCACATGTTGGCATGCTGATACAGAACTCACCTACATCACTCGAATAACCATCGATCATTATAAGATAAGTATTATTCGCAATTAGAGCAGGAGAAAGTAATGTGTCCGTATCATTATTACCACCATTTCCAAATTCAGCGCATGTACCCGCTGAATACAAAGAAAGATTCGGACAGTTACCTGATAACTCAAACCAACCCACCCATCCATGTAAGGGATTGCCGGGTGCATTAGGAGTAGTGATATTCAACACCACCGAACCGTTTACAGTAGCTGTATATTTAAACCACACAGTATGGTCAGGGGAACTGCAATTAAAACCAGGATCTGATGCCGATGTGGCGAGCGTGTTATTACCGCAAATGGGTGATCCTCCTGCTATCAATGTCATTGCGTTACACGCATTGTCATTTCCCACCGATGCAAAAGCAAGTGTGGCCCATGCAGAAAATGCTCCATCACACACACTTCGTACGTGCAGGTAATATTGAATATTAGGGGTAAGACCATCTATCGTCGCACCGGCAGAAGCGATAGGCGTACCAGAGTCTGGCGGAGTGGCACTATTGGTAACAATATATTCATATGCCAGCGGGGTACTATTAGAAGGTGCGGTCCAATTTACAGTCGCTGATGTGCCGGATGGCGTCATACTTACCGATAATGTATCAGGCATATCGCAAGAGGGACGCAGATTGACACTGATATCATCAAGCAGCAACACGTTTTTGTTTGCGTCAGAGTATGCCTGGAAACCTATATAAAATGCATCCGATGTTGCAGGAGTAAAATCAATTGTGGCTGTATTAGGCGTGGCCGAAGATATTGACGGATACTCAGCCAGTGTATTCACCATTGCCGCCGCTGCCGCCGTACCGCCATAAGCGACTTTCAGTTTTTCCTTATAAACTGAACTGCCATCATTATTATATTTAAAACTTAGCCGGTAGCTTGCCCCTGCAACAAGATTCATCGGTTTTGTAAACAACCAATCATTGGCAGGGGTTGTTGTGTTAATATTATAAACATAGGCCAGCACCTGGTCGCTCCATCCGGCTCCTCCTGATGAATAGGAATGCCATGTATTGCCATCCTGGTTTTCGTCTTTAACAGAAGTACCTACCGGCAATGCTGGTGCCGCCACATTCGATATGGGCATCACATAAGGAATAGTCGCCGTATCGGTGGCGGTGGCAAAGGCAAGACTGTTCCATCCGCTAACCGAGCCGCCACAATTTTTTCGCACGTGTAAATAATATTCGGTTCCCGCTGCCAATCCGGTTATTGATGAAGTAAGAACACTAATAGTTGTTCCTGACAATGGAGGCGAGGCGATTGAAGTAACGGCATATTCATATGAACCATTTCCCGCATCTGCCCACGTGAATGAAGCTTCACTTGCGGTAATGCTTGTGACGCTCAAGTTTCCAGGTGCCATGCAGTCGGGAGGAGTGAACCTATATATCTGTCCATTTGCAGGTCTTGTTTTGATAGTATCAGTTCCATTGACAGAACTGACAGGTGGCAACGAACTACTATTACTAAGTGAGAGAAAGTTTCCATTACCTGTTGCGGCGGCAGTGATGCCAATAGATGCGCCGCCGCTGAAATCCTGTACCGGCCCGGGTAATTGGTTATAGATAAATTCGATTACGTTCGTTCCCTCATATAAACGCAATTGAAAAGAGAGTGATGTACCATTTGCGGCAAAATCACAGAAAGCATTTCCCCATTGCAGGATAAAAACCTTATTGCCCGCATTCCCGCTTGTGATGTATTTAAGATCCGCGACGCCAGCTACGGCGATATCTTCCCAAAAGGGTGCTATTACCGGTCTTCCCGAGCCGCCACTTGCAATGTTGTTCGAAAATCCTGGAGTTGTTATGACACCAAAACTGGCAAATCCATTGGTGCTTGCACTTATGTTCGTATAGTTAGTACCGAGATAATTAAATGTAAAACCCAGGGGAATATTATTTGCAAACCCTTCATCCCTTGTTAGATTTATTCCATCACCTGTGAGAACAGGAGATATACCGGTGATTGCCTCGTAACTGCCGGTAGTCGCGGAAAAAGCATAGCCGTTCACCTGCGACAATGCCGCATTAGAAATGAACGCCAAAAGAACTATGAAAAGGTGGGTGGCCTTATTCACACATTTTAAATTACTGTTAGGTGTTATTCAACTGGCTTTTGAGGAATGGACAGATTGCAGAATTTCAAATAAAGGATTGGACATAATTACACAGGCGCATCAGTTGATGTGCTGGTAATTGATGATAGATTGAACTGGGTCAATAAATGAAAAGGGCGGAATTAGTTAGTCGTACGGTTCTTCAGCGGAGATGAGGAAATGCTGTCGGGTAGCATAAGGTTACGAAGGCCCAAATATAGTAATAATGATTTAATAACGAAAGAATTGCATATAAAAAATTAGCGATTTATCAAGGTACGCCAGGAGTTCTGGTTTTTCGGGCTGAATTTCCGTCCGGGAGCATCGACGACATAAGCATTACAACAGATGCCAAAAGAATGAAATAGACGGCAATATGTTTTTCCGGGCACTCTCCTCCCCGGCAAATCGTTACAAGAAAATAATTCCGAACTGCCCAGGCCATATTTAATGCCGTGACCAGCAAGTTGGCCCGTTTCGCCCATATTCTTGGTGTCAACGAAAAAACTATGAAGAAGAAGGCGGTGATGAAGTGAATGTAACCCGGCTTGCCAAAATTCGTGCCTGTAGAATTAATGCCACTGACCACGATATTCTTTGAAGGAATGAGAACCCAGGTCATGAAACATGCAATGATCAATAGAAGCGATGCAGCGATTCCGATCCATTTCATCCAACGCATTGATGCAAAAATTTGGCGCAAGATACGACCTCTCCTCACCCCGACCCTCTCCATTGCATGGAGAGGGAGACATTACATGGAGAGTGAGCCATTGCGTGGAGAGGGAGACATTACATGGAGAGTGAGCCATTGCGTGGAGAGGGAGACATTACATGAAGAGTGAGCCGTTGCGTGGATAGGCAGCAGTCACTCAAAATTTGGACATTCTTAATATACCTGGACTTCCATGATTCCCTCTCCGCAGAGCGGAGAGGATTAGGGTGAGGCTTTTCCCGCTCGCTATGTGGAAAAGGCCATGGTGGGAAAGAAAAATAAAATCAATTTTATTTACTATGCCTTCGCCAATACAAACTGCAAGACAATTACGCCAGAAAATGACAGGTGTTGAAAGGGTGCTTTGGGATCGTCTGAGAAATCGTGAATTTAGAAAATGGAAATTCAGGCGGCAACATCCCATTGTCTATGATATAATCGAGGGACGCAAACGCTTTTATGTGGCAGATTTTTATTGCGCATCTAAAAAACTGATCATTGAGTTAGACGGTAAGCATCATGAATTCTCTGAACAAAAACTCTATGACCAGGCACGGGATAGAATATTGAATAAAATGGGTATGAAGATTCTTCGTATACAGAACTGCGATTTTTTCCCACTTGATATCACATTAGAAAAAATAGAAACAGCGTTGACCTCACCCCGGCCCTCTCCATGAAATGGAGAGGGAGACATGCCAGCTGTGAAGTAGATAATTTTCTTAAATGGGATGCTCATATTTCCCTCTCCGCTTGCGGAGAGAGTCAGGGAGAGGCAAAAAAAAGCGCCTCATTATGAGACGCTTCCTACAACACTCTTCGATTCTTATAATTTGATTCCAAGTGTTAAACTAAACACGCGATGCTTATTGTTATTGTCCTCATCGGAATTACTGCCTGATTGTAGTTTGGCCAATCCTAAACCATAATTGGCAGTAATAACAGCTTTGTTTATCTCTACTCCAAGTAAACCATTCAAACCGTAATCAAAGCGCTTCATGATTCCAAAACCTGCTCCTTCTTCGTCGTTCAGCGTAGAAGGATCATCATCCGACCACCTGATGTCTTCTTCAGAAGTGAATTGAGCTCCAAGTAATGCCCCTTTCACTTTATTCTTTCCGCCAACACCGATTCCAAGATAAGGACCGGCACCTCCAAAGAACTTGACCGGCCCGGTAGGTGTTTTGAAAACAAGATTTACGGGCACTTCAATGTAATAAGGATTAGAAGTGGCACGATACCAATTAGCACTTCCTTCTGTTCCTGATTGTGTCTTTGTGCCTTTGCCGGTAAATATAACACCCGGTTGCACATAAAAAAACGAGGTTACGTGAAGATCACCAATAATGCCAGCCTGGAAACTGGTCAATGCTTTTGCGTCATCTACATCACCATCATTATTTACGGAAACGTTGGCGAAATTAACACCGCCTCTTAGTATGGCCGAAGATTTTTGCGCATTGACCGAACTGAAAAATACCGACAGTAATGCGATACATGAGATGGCCATTTTCTTTTTCATAATTGTACAGTTTTTAATTTTAAAAGTTTTCAGATACAGGTGTTTTACCCTTTACTGACAGGAAAAACAAAGATTCTGCCAGACTTACGATCAAATTAACCGGTAAGCATTTTACCCGATTTACGTTCAAAAAAGACCGTCGACAAGCAATGAGGTTTAAAATAAAAAACTGCTTTTTAAAGGAAATGGAACAAATACGTACAAAAACGAAGAATAATTTCTACAAACAAGGGTTAATTAATGACAAGAGATCATCAGGAATTGTTATATACCTTAATAACAGGCTCCCTTATTACAGAAGCGGCAGGTGTACAATAGAAATAAATGACATCTGCTATTGCTTCAGCCTTTACCCATTTATTGAAGTCGGCATCGGGCATTGATTGCCTGTTTTGTGGAGTGTCAATCGTGGAAGGAACAATCACGCTTGTCACAACGTCTTGTCCTTTCGCTTCATCATTCATCAGTTCAGCCAGGCGAAAGATCAGTGATTTGGCCATTCCATATGCTACCATTCCTTTACTGTTATGCATGTCTGACCCGGGACGGGAACCGATCATGAATATTCTTCCATGGCCATTTTTCATCATCTGATTGAAAACCGGCCTTGCAATGTTGTACGCGGTTTCAAAATTCAGTTTGAGTTGTTTATTGACATCAGAAGTCTTTGTATCAGCCATCTTCCCCATCGCGAAACCACCTACAGTTAATATGGCTGCATCGATAGTTTGTTGTTTTGCAATAACGGAATCAATAAATTTTTCTGATGCATCTTCGTTCATGAGGTCCGCAATAACCGTTTCAAAGTTTTTATCCCGGATATTTATTTCTACCGGGTCGTTCGGAATCACCGTCCCAACAACATAATAATCTCCGCTTAAAAATCTTTTCACAACGGCCTGGCCCAGGTTACCCGATGCGCCGGTTACAATCGCTGTTTTCATGCTGATGGTTTTTTATGCGAATGTAGGTAATGTCTCATTTGCCGGTCCAAAGGACTCCTTTGGAGGAAGGCGGGAAGACTGAAAGAAAAAATGAATTAGAAATCAAAACTTGCCGCCTTATCGTCTTACCGGCTATTTTCAAACTGAGACTTCACCCGAATTCACATACTACGCCGACTTTTAATCCATTTAGCTGAGAGTAAGGTCCCGTTGAGGATAGTTTTGTAAATTACGGGGCATCCCTCCGGGTAAGTTTTACGTTGGGGAAGGTGTCTGCCGTATGAGAAAAAAGCCCGTTGCTTTTATTGTTCTGCTGTTCTTCGCAAAGCTCTTGCCTGCTCAAACCTGTACAAATGTAGGGC
>JANWHX010000140.1 GCA_025450235.1 Chitinophagaceae bacterium
CAGAAAATTTCTCCATTGACCGAAGCAGTAATTTTTATGGTTTGCGACCAACCTTATGTTTCTTCGTCTTTATTAAATGATCTGATACATACACAAAGGGAAACAGGCAAACCGATTGTTACCTGTAATTATGGAGAAGCAATTGGGCCGCCAGCACTTTTTCATAAATCTTTATTTAATGAATTGATGCAATTAAAAGGTGATGCCGGTGCCAGAAAGATCATTCAACAGCACAGTGATAAAGTTGCTACCATCTTATTTACGAAAGGGAAAATTGATATTGATACTAATGAAGATTATGAAGCGTTGAAAAATTCATAACCATCTTCCCAATCTTTTCAGACTTTCAACATTGTGCACTGGTGCAAATACATCAATAAAAGGCAAAGCCGCTTTCATAGCAGATACATGAGGTTTATAATCTTCAAAACCCGCAAGAGGATTTAACCAGATCAGTTTTTTTGATTTTACATAGATAAATTCCATGCTGCTTTTGATCAGCTCAATATTGCCAGTGTCCCAGCCATCACTAAGGATGATCACGATGGTTTTTGAATCAATTAATTTCTTGCCGTATTCATACACAAAAGTATTCAACGACTCACCAATCCTTGTGCCACTGCTCCATCCATTGTTTTCATTGCTCAATTGTTGCATAGCCTCGTGAAAATTCCTTTGTTTCAGCAATGAGGTAACTCTTTTTAAGGAAGTGCTGAAAACAAAAGTTTCCATTCTTCTATACACTTGCTGAAATGCATACATGAATTGAATTAAGAATGCTGAATACAATTCCATGGATCTGCTAACATCACAAAGCAAAACCAATTTTATTCGATTGCGTTTTGGTTTGCGATGAACAATGTCTAATAACTCTCCCCCACGTCGTAAATTCTTGCGCAGAGTTTTTCTTAGATCAGGCAAATCTGTTTTATTGGAAAACTCATACCGTCTGTTTGTTTTTGCGGCTAATCTTTTTGCGATGGACTTTATTGTCTGCATCAGTTCATCTACTTCATCTTCCGGAACGGTTGAAAAATCTTTTCGCAAAAGAGTTTCCTGCATGCTGTAAGTAGCGGTTTCTTCTGTTTCTTTATTTCCAATACCGTGCAGCCATTTTTTTAATGCTTTATAAGAAGCTTGCTGTTGAATGGCAGTTTTATTTTTTGGGTCCTCTTTTGTTTTGGCATCAACAGCTTTTTCTAATTCTTTCCAGTATTCATGAAATAAATTATCAAATTCATCCAACTGTACTTTATTATGACAAAGGGTAGCTTTTAAAACAAGCCGAAAAATTTCATTGTTTTTATAATCGATGAATTGCAAAGCCTGTAGTGATAAACTTTCTTCTTCTATAGTTACACCAAATCCTTTTTGTCGTAGGAAACGACAAAACTGTACAATATTTTTTGATAAGGATGTTTGTCTTGTGATCATAACTTTGAATGGACACCCGTCTTTTCCATTAATTCACTCAATGACATCTGAACCAGTCTTGTATCTCTCCAGTCTTTTAGCACAACTCCAAGGGTTTGTTCAATAATATTTTTATCCAAATGATCGATATGCAAAGCAGATAGAGCTGCAGCCCAGTCAAGTGTTTCAGCAATGCCCGGTGTTTTCTCCAATTTGATCATTCTTAATTCTTGCATAAAACCGGTTATCTGTTCAGCCAGTTTTACATCTATACCCGGTACTTTATTTTTTACGATCATCCATTCTTTTTCAAAATCAGGATAGTCAATGTATAAATACAAGCATCGTCTTCTTAATGCTTCACTCAGTTCTCTTGTGCGGTTGCTGGTTAATATAACTTGAGGAATATTGGTTGCCTTTATTGTTCCAATTTCGGGAACTGTAATTTGCCAGTCGCTTAGCACTTCCAATAAAAAGCTTTCAAACTCTTCATCGCTTCTGTCTATTTCATCAATTAACAGTACAGGTTTTTTATGATGTGTTATTGCCTGAAGTAATGGTCGCTTCATTAAAAAGGTATCACTGAAAATTGTTTTTTCTTTTTCTTCTATCGGTTGAGTATTATGTTCTACCATTTTTAGGTGAAGTAATTGTCGCTGGTAATTCCATTCATATAATGCATGTGTGGTGTCAAGACCTTCATAGCATTGAAGCCGGATAAGATCTGTTTGTAACGCACCGGACATTACTTTAGCTATTTCAGTTTTTCCTACTCCTGCAGGACCCTCAATTAGCAATGGTTTGTTTAATTGTAGTGAAAGAAATACTGACATGGCTATATTATCATCAGTAATGTAGCCTTGCTGCATAAGCATCTTTTTTATATCGGTTAGTTGTACCATTTCCTTGCCCGGTTTTTAATTGGAGTATGGTCTATTCAGAATCTGAATTTAGTTATTCCACGGGTATTTTTTACTCTTACCTTAAAAGGAATCCTTTATTCTTTTCCATATCTTTAAATATCAACCACAAGCCATGTCTGTTTCCCGTCAACTAGCCGCTGTTATGTTTACCGACATAGTCGGCTATACTGTATTGATGGGAGAGGACGAGGAAAAAGCATTTGAATTGCTCCGCAAAAACCGCAGAGTTCAACAACCTATTATAGAGCATTATGGTGGCAACTGGATAAAAGAATTGGGTGATGGCGTATTAGCCAGTTTCCAGACCGCAACGGACGCAGTACTATGTGCCGGTGCCATCCAGCATGCATGCATAAACACACCCGGTTTGCAATTGCGGATTGGCATCCATCTTGGTGATGTGGTTTTTGAAAACAATGATGTGTTTGGCGATGGAGTTAATATTGCCTCCCGGCTTCAAGGATTAGCGCCAATAGGAGGAATATGGGTTACAGAATCTGTTTATAAAAGTATTTCCAATAAGAAAGAGATCAGTTCAAATTTTGTAAAAGAAGAACTGCTAAAGAATGTTAAAGAGCCAGTGCGCATTTATGAAATAAAAATTGAAAACGGACATTGGGCTGGCACTTCAGTATCAGTTGCTAAAGGGGAAATGGAAACAAGCATTCCAGAAAAAAGTATTGCAGTTTTACCGTTTGTAAATATGAGCAATGATGCAGAACAGGATTATTTCGGTGATGGTATAGCTGAAGAAATTCTCAATTCACTTGTTCATTTGAAAGATTTAAAAGTTGCGGGTCGTACCTCTTCTTTTCAATTCAAAACAAAAAATATTGATCTGCGTGAAATAGGTGAAAAATTGGGTGTACGTACCGTGATGGAAGGAAGTGTAAGAAAGCAGGGTAATAGACTACGTGTTACTGCACAGCTGATAGATGTGAAAAATGGCTTTCATCTATGGAGTGAGAAATTCGATCGTGACATGGACGATATTTTTGCTGTTCAGGATGAAATTGCCCTGGCTATTACGGAAAAATTAAAGGTTACTCTTTTTGAAAAGGATAAGGAAATCATTACTAAAACTTATACGCATAGCCCCGAAGCGTATGATCTGTATTTAAAAGGAAGATTTAATCTCAACCGTCGTGGTCGTTTTATTTTAATTGGCATGCAATGTTTCCGGGAAGCCATTGCAGTTGACCCTGGATTTGCACCGGCTTATTCTGGTTATGCTGATTCATGTGCCCTGGCGGCTTTTTATAATTTTTACCCTTCCAGGGAAATAATGCCTAAAGCAAAAGAATCTGCTTTTAAAGCAATTGAAATTGATAAGACTTTATGCGAGCCTTATACTTCATTGGGATTTTATTATGCATTTTACGAGTGGGATTTTACTGAAGCAAAGAAAAATTTTCAAAAGGCAATAGAACTGAACCCTGCTTATACAGTTGGGCATTTCTGGTATGGCATGTTATATCTTTCGTGGATCGAGATAAATTTTCCGGAAGCACAAAAAGAAGGATGGACGGCTATAAAAATCGAACCATTTAGCGCAATTGCACATGCTGTGCAAACGGCAATTTATTATGCATCCCGGGAATATGAAGAAGCAGTAAGAATAGGAAAACTGGCAATAGACCTGGATGCAAATTCCTACCTGGTTTATAAAATGACGGCTCTTTCTTTTATTGGTTTGAATAAAATAGAAGAAGCAATTGAAATGATCAAGTATACACTCAAGGTGTCCAATCGTTTTCAATGGTCAATGTATGACCTGATGTGGGCCTATAAACATCTTAATGATAAGGAAGAGATCAAAGAATTGATTAACGAATTAAAAGAAAGGGCAAGCCGGGAATATATCTCAGCTTTTAATATGGCACTGGCACATGCATGGATTGATGAGATTGACCAGGCTATTGATTACCTGGAAAAAGCTTATGATGAAAGGGAACCAATACTGCTTACTATTAAAACATGGCCAAATGTTCCGGCCAATCTTAAAGATGATCCCCGGTGCAAGGAAATTATACAAAGGATCAAATTCCCAGCTTCATAGCATTACACTACAGCTTGTAACGCTTTTTTCAAATACACTTTTGCCAAATGCTTGCGATACTCCGCTGATGCATAATGATCACTTAAAAAGATAACAGCTGATAAAGCAGCCTCAGCATTATCGGCACGAAAAGCATTATCCGAAATCCCAGTGAAAGCAATATTAGTTTTACCATCAGGAAAACGAACAACGGCGCAACCAACAATCGCAAATCTTGATGCAGGTTGTGAAAATTTTTGATAAGTTGCTTTTGTTCCTTCTGGTGGAATTGGAACCCTGATCGCAATAATGATCTCATTTTCCTGCAAGGCAGTTGAGAAAAGCCCTGTAAAGAATTCAGTTGCTTTGATTCTTCGTTTGCCATTTTTCCCTTGTGCTTCAATTGTAGCATCAACAGCTAAAACCAATGCGGGCCAATCACCCGCAGGATCAGCATGTGCAAGACTGCCACCAATCGTCCCATGATTGCGAACCTGCACATCACCGATCATTGATGCGCCTTCTGCAAAAATTGAAAGTTTGTTTTTAATAAGCTTTTCACTGGCAATATCTGCATGCGTGGTTGCTGCACCAATCACTATTTCACCATCTTCTTCTTTTATTCCTTTCAATGCTGAGATACTACTTATATCAACAAGTTTTGAAGGTTGACTCATGCGGAGTTTCATAGCTGGTAATAAGCTATGACCACCGGCTAATATTTTACTGTTACCATTTGATAAAGCAGCGATAGCTTCATCAACGGTTTTTGCTTTTTGATAATCGAATGCAACAGGGATCATAAAAATTAAGAATTAATAATTAACAATTAAAAATTTTACTTGTTTGCTGAATAGAAATTCAATAGTACAAGAGTGCGACGCAACGGAAGTAATATAGTAGCACTTCAGTTGGGTTCATAAAAACTATTTTCTTAATCAAAGAACTTTTCCAAAGTCCCCTTTAGGGGATTTAGGGGCTCAATTCTGCATTGCTCTCCAAACTCTTTCTGATGTCAACGGCATACGGATATCTTTTACTTCGTGGCCACCGCTCCAGAGAGCATCTAAAACTGCATTCACCACAGCAGGTGTTGAACCAATAGCTCCTGCTTCACCGGCGCCTTTTACACCAAGCGGATTGTGCGGACATGGTGTAATCTGCGTTGCAGTTTCATACATCGGAAAATCATCGGCACGGGGCATGCAGTAATCCATATAAGATGCATTAGTAAGCTGACCGTTATTATCGTACTCTGCACCTTCGAACAATGCCTGGCCAATTCCTTGAGCAACGCCACCATGTATTTGTCCTTCCACAATCATCGGGTTAATGATATTACCAACATCATCAACAGCAATAAAACGTTTTAATGTAACCTTACCGGTTTCTTTATCGACTTCAACTACAGCAATATGACACCCGAATGGATAAGTAAAATTAGCTGGATCATAAAAGCTGCTAAAGTCAAGTCCAGGTTCAAGATCGTCCGGATATTTATGCGGTACATAAGCCGTGAGTGCTATGTTTGCAAATGGGATTGATTTATCAGTTCCTTTGACTGTGAAATTGCCATTGGCAAAATCAATATCATCAGCACTGGCTTCCAATAAATGTGCAGCGATTTTTTTTCCTTTCTCAATTATCTTCTCAATACTTTTTACAATTGCCGTACCCCCAACGGCAAGGCTTCTTGAGCCATAGGTTCCCATACCGAAACCTATCTTTCCGGTATCACCATGAACGATATGAACATCATCCATGCTGATGCCGAGTTTATCAGCAACCACTTGTGCAAATGTAGTTTCATGTCCCTGGCCATGCGAGTGTGACCCTGTGAAAACCGTCACTTTGCCGGTAGGTTGTACACGGACCTGTCCGAATTCGAATAAACCGGCTCTTGCACCAAGTGAGCCCACAACTGAAGATGGTGCAATACCACAAGCTTCGATATAAGTAGAGAAACCAACTCCCAGCAGCTTGCCATTATGCGCAGCCTCTTTTTGGGCTTTCCGGAAATCATCATAGCCGAGCATCTGCAAACCTTTTTCCAGCACACCATGATAATTGCCACTATCATATTGTAAGGCAACCTGTGTTTGATAACCGGGCTGGGTTACTCCATCAAACGGTGGAATAAAATTTTTGAAACGTAATTCAACTGGATCAACTTTCATTTCATGTGCAGCAAGATCCATTAAACGTTCAAGTACATAAGTTGCTTCTGGTCTTCCTGCACCGCGGTAAGCATCTACTGCCGTCGTGTGAGTGAACACTGCTGTTACATCAATATTTATTTTTGGTGTTGTGTATAAACCTTGCATTAATGTTCCATGCAAATAAGAAGGTACACAACTTCCGAATGTTGAAAGATAAGCGCCGAGATTTGCATAGGTTTTTACACGCAATGCAACGATCTTTCCATCGTTGTCAAAACCCATTTCTGCTTTTGTGATATGGTCACGGCCATGAGCGTCAGTTAAAAAACTTTCGCTTCTTTCTGCGGTCCATTTTACCGGGCGGCCAATATGCTTGCTGCACCATGTCAGCAATGCTTCTTCGGTATAATGAAAAATTTTACTGCCAAAGCCACCGCCAACATCAGGACTTACTACTCTCACTTTATGTTCAGGTATACCCAAAACAAATGCACACATGAGCAAACGTATCACATGCGGATTCTGACTGCTTGTATACAAAGTATAATGATCATGGATCCGGTCATAAGAAGCATTATAACAACGAGGCTCAATAGCATTTGGGATCAATCGCTGATTAACAAATTCCAGTGTTGTTACATGTGATGCACTGTTCATGGCAGCATTCACTTCATCAATCGGATTTCCGAGTGCCCAGTCATAACAAATATTATTCGGTACATCATCATGTACCAACGGTGCACCTGGTTGTGCTGCTTTAAATGCATCAATCTCACAAGGCAATTCTTCATATTTTACCTCTACAGCTTGCGCTGCATCTTCCGCTTCTTCTTTTGATCGGGCAATAACAATAGCAATTGCATCGCCTACATGTCTTGCTTTATCGGTCACCAACAATGGATGCTTTGGCTCTTTCATAGGGGTGCCATTTTTAAAATTCACCTGCCAGCCACATGGCACACCATTTACTTCGGCCACATGGGCGCCAGTATATATAGCCACTACTCCCGGCATCGCTTTCGCAGTGGTTATATTGACGCTTACAATTTTTGCATGTGCATACTGGCTGCGGACGAATGCTGCATAAGTTTGGTGCGGTAATACAATATCGTCAGTGTATCGACCATGGCCCGTAGTGAATCTTTTATCTTCCACCCGCTTAACGGATTTTCCAATAAAACGATTAGGAGCATCAGCTCCATTCCCATTATTTGTACTCATACTGTTGCCTCCTTTTTTGTCTTGCGTGCTTTTGGTGCAGACATTTTATCAGCAGCATATTGAATTGACTTAACTATATTCTCATAACCTGTGCAGCGACAAAGATTTCCTTCCAGTGCTTCACGAATTTCTTTTTCATTTGGTTTCTTATTTCTCGTTAGGAAGTCTGCTGCAGTCATGATCATTCCGGGAGTACAAAAACCGCATTGCAATCCATGGCACTGGTTGAATGCTTCTTGCAAGGGATGCAGCTCATGATGCGTCGCCATTCCTTCGATCGTTATGATCTTTGCTTTGTCGGCTTGCACAGCAAGCATTGTACAACTTTTGGTTGCTTTGCCATTCACATGAATGGTACAGGCGCCACATCCGCTGGTATCGCAACCCACATGTGTGCCTGTCAGCTTCAACACATCACGCAGGTAATGCACCAGCAACATCCGCGGCTCAACTTTATTGGTATGTTTAACACCATTTACCGTTAAGGTGATCTTAATGCTCATTGAATTGAGTTTTATTTTTTAGCAGAAATATTTTTTTAATACCAGCTGTGGTTTTTCATGGTATCGTCTGTCTCGCCTTAGACGAGATCACTTCATCATCCTGTTTTCATAGCATCTGCTTATGAAGTAGCCTGTTGTTTTGCTAATTCATGATCCAGGTTTGTAAAGAATTGTTTTGTGATCACATTAGCTGCACTGCCTAGTATTCTTTGCCCCATAGAAGCTAATAACCCGGTTACCTTAACCTCTCCATCAAAAGCAACTTCTGTTTCTTCAATGGTTACAGGAATTAGTTCGATCTTAATTGCAGCATTTGCATTTCCAACACTGCTGTTTTGCTGCACTTTTAATGTAAATCCTTTTTGTTCCTCAATATTCTCCATTTGAAGATCGCCTTTAAACGAACCGCCAACAGGGCCGATCTTTATTTCAAGGATCGATTTATAGGAATTATCACCCGTTTTTTCCAGTTTGGAAATACCAGGAACTATTTTAGAAAGTGTATCTGTATCCATTAACATGTTCCAAAGAGTTGAGGGAGTTGCGTTCACTTTATGCCTGCCTGTTAATTCCATACAATCGTATTGAAGAAGTAAGAAAAAGAACCCGCCGGTCTTATTTGCATCCGGCGGGAATTCTACCTTAAGGTATAGAAAAATCTTTTACAATGTCATTTTTGTTTGTCTAATACCATTTTAATAATTTGATGAATGCTGCTCAGGAAATGATAAATTTGTCATTCGCCCAAACTCCCGAAATGATCGTTGATAAATATAACAGGGTTCATAACTATCTCCGTATTTCACTGACGGATAACTGCAATCTGCGATGCTTTTATTGCATGCCGGAAGAGGAGTATGAATTTACACCTGCTTCAAAACTGATGCAGAAAGATGAGATTGAAACCCTGTCAAAGATATTCGTCGATCTTGGTGTAAATAAAATTCGATTGACC
>JANWHX010000141.1 GCA_025450235.1 Chitinophagaceae bacterium
GCTGCAAAAAAGATCAGCATACCATGATACTTATACCCGGGTATTGCATAGCTAATGACTTCTTCCGCTTCCGGGGCTGCCGCTTTTATTGTCTTGCGAACTTTTTGCAACGCTGATTGCAGTTGTGCAGGATATCGTTTGATATACTCTTCCACAGTTGCAGCCACCGGCATTTTAGTTTTCGTTGTCATGGTAATTTATATTCCTGAAAATGTTTAGTTTTTAACTGATCGTAATTTGAGTGCATTCAATTTATGGTGATAAATATAAGATAATACACCAATGAAAACCGGCAATAACATAAAACTCGACTGTGATAGAGTGGCGTTCTTCGCAATTACAGAATGCATACCCTAATTCTTTTTAGTTTGTTCGGGTTGTTTGATAATGCAACAGCCAATGATTACCGTATTTATCCCTGAGATCACCAAACAACGCTCCCCAGAAAGTATTTTCCAACGGGTGGGTGGCTTCTCCTCCCTTTGAAAGTCTTTGATAACAAGTCTTTATTTCCTCTTCACTACTGCAATTGAGCATCAGTGAAACCGAGTTACCTTTTATCAATCCCTGTTCATCCACCATGTCCGAACCCATGAGTACTATATCTCCTTTTGTAAGTGTTGAGTGTAAAATGCTTTTCTTCATTTGGGGCGGCATTTTATCTGCCATTGGCGATTCACCAACTGTTTGAAGAACCAGTTCTCCGCCCAGGCATTCCTTATAGAATGTCATGGCTTCGCGACAGTTACCATTGAATGTCAGGTATGAATTAATTTGTGTCATTCCTTATTGTAGTTTTTATTGTTTAATCTGTCGAATGCCCAATGCTTCACGCTGAGTGCGAAATGCTTAATCCTGACTACATATCGATATGCATCACTTGGGATTGGACTCCGTTTGGCTTTTAGCGTTAGGCATTAAGCATCCCGTCTTTTTTGCTTTTGTAAGACAAACATACAGTTACAATTCGTATTTGATGGTCGGTAAAAACGACAATTCAAGGGGTTGTTTGCGACAACATACTTGGCTACATTTACTGGATGAAACACATTTCCATATTAGTTCCTGAAACAGCGGTAGTGGAGGCGGTCGCCGATCCACGTTATATGTTCACTGCCGCTAACCGGTTTTTAGAAGCCGAAGGCAGGTCGCCTTTATTCGATGTGCAACTGGTGGGCTGCAAAAAAGAGATCAGGTTGAACAATGACTTGTTTTCTGTGCATACTGATTCCCTGATAAAGGATATTAAAAAAACGGACCTGATATTTATTCCCGCACTTAGCGGTGATATGAAAACGGCTTTGCAGGCAAATAAAGAACTCGTTCCATGGATCGTTGATCAGTATAAGAATGGGGCCGAAGTGGCTTCACTTTGCATAGGTGCTTTCTTACTGGCGTCAACGGGTTTGCTGAAAGGAAAGAAATGCTCTACGCATTGGAGTTCGGGCAACGAATTCAGGAGTATGTTTCCCGATGTGGAATTAGTAGATGGCAGCATTATCACTGAAGAGCACGGCCTATATTCAAGCGGCGGCGCCAATTCTTACTGGAATTTGCTTCTATACCTGCTTGAAAAATATACTAATCGGAATATAGCGATACTCGCTTCCAAGTATTTTGCCATCGACATCGACAGGGACAGCCAGTCTGCATTCATGTTATTTGAAGGACAAAAGGGGCATGAGGATGAAGATATCCTGAAGGCACAAATGTTTATTGAAAAGAATTACCAGGAAAAGATCACGGTAGATCAATTAGCAGATTTGCTGTCTATTGGGAGAAGAAGTTTTGAACGCAGATTTAAAAAAGCGACTAACAATACAGTGGTTGAATATATCCAGCGTGTCAAGATCGAAGCCGCTAAAAGAAGTTTCGAAAGCAGCCGGAAGAATATTAATGAAGTGATGTTTAATGTGGGTTATACTGATACCAAGGCATTCAGAACAATATTCAAGAAGATTACCGGGCTTACGCCAATCGAATACAGGAATAAATATAATAAGCAGGCAGTGGTGGCGTAACCAATTGTGTAAGGTATTGGGCTAATGCCCATCGTCAATTTATTCCTTTTGCCCGGCCCTTAAGGGCCGGGCAATAAATTGGAGAAAGGATGTGGGCTTTAGCCCAATGTAGTGTGAAATCGGGTACTCTAAATTATTTCCTGAATAAGTTGTTGTGTGTCGGTATCGAAAATCAAAATTCCTTCATTTCGATCATTTAATTGGCCGATCAGGTTACCCTGGTTATTCCACACCGAAGTTGTTCCCGCGCTTTCAAAATTATCACAGTGCCCGATACAATTTGCCATGAATACCGTCATTGAATATTTCCTTGCAATGTCAGCCAGCGTTCCGCAGGCGTTTTCTACTCCGCCGGTTGTTTTAGCAACACTGGCAATATAGACATTGGCTCCGTTGTTAAAAGCATTTAATGAATGTTCAGGAATGGATAGTTCATAGCAAATGGCAAGTGCAGTTTTGTTTTTACTCTCATTCAAAAAGACCTGCCCTGTGCCATTAATAAAATAAGGATATTCGTCGGAGTGTAAATGTTGCTTGCAATAAACCTGCCTTGGACTATTGGGCTGAAAGATTATCATGCCTATCAGGGTTCCGGCATCACTCTTTATTGGCATTCCTACCCCGATGGTGACATGTTTACTATCGCTGATCTCCTGGAAATCATTAAATCTGTTGTCATCCTTATCAGTCGCTAAGTCTTTTGCCAATTCGGGTTCATAACCCGTTAACGAAAGTTCAGGAAAAATGATTGAGTTTGCTTTATTATAAATGGCGAGATCTATTAGTTTCTTATGAGCGATAATATTGGTTCTCACATCTCCTTTGACGGGCCTGGTCTGCGCTACACAAATTTTCATGTCGTTATTCTTTACGTTTTAACGTAACCCCAATATCTCAATATCCCAATATCCCAATATCTCAATATCCCAATATCTCAATATCCCAACCAAAATATTGCATTTATGTAACTGCGGGTAACGATCTACTGCGATGGCGGTATTGAAGTAGTTGTTTTCAATGAGTCGGTATTGGCCGGTGGAATTGGCTGCACGATTGGCTTCTTCTTTTTTCCAAGAAACTCGGCGAGATTATCAAACTCTTTTCTGTAGGCAATACTGGCACCCGAGCGTTTATTGCGGGCCGCCCCGCTGGAGTTGCTGCTGAGATAATCGAGGTCCTGGCGATAAAAGAAACTGGCGCGGATGCTACCACTTGGGTTAATGAGCCACTCGGCCGTTACATCGGGCAAAAACTGCACGCTTTGCTGGATCGAATTCTGCAAGGGCACATCCAGTGTACTTCCAAGTGTGACAATAAAACGGTCCTTGAATAAAGAGATCGGCACATTTACATTAAAGTTTCCCTGGTTGAAACCAATGGTGTTGCTGGATTTATCCAGCAGGTTTCGGTTATATACATAGCCGCTGAAGTTAATACTTACTTTATCGGTCTTTAATATTTTCGCCAGCTCACTATTTAATTTTTTATTGATCTCATTAAAAAATAATCCTGATAAGCTTGAAATGGTGCTGTTCGTAAATTCTCCCACGATATTCGCGCTTGTGGTGGTTCCCGTACCCTGGCTGTTATCCGGCGGGGCAAAACTGTTAAATACGATAAGATAAGTGACCTGGCGGTTGATTTCATTTTCGTTTTTCTCGATCTGGCGAATACTGGAGGCAACAGAAAAATCGCTTCGCGTGATGCTGTTGGCTGGAAAGTCCAATGAAAACTTAAATGTGGGTTTGAACAGGTCCTTAGACAGGGTTACAACCACGTAAACATTTTCCCGTTGTTTGGCAAATGTCTGATCGATATAATTTGCAGCGGCCAGCGGAGCAAAGCTTACTTTTTCCGCCGTGTATATTGCTTCAAAGTTGATCTTCGCGGCATAAGGGTCACCATTCCACTGTATATAATTGTCTGCTCCGCTCCGTAGTCGGAATGGTTTCTTGAAAAATGACTGGAACGTAAACAGGTAATCTCCTTCTTCAATATCAAATTTCCCACGCATGGTGAGCGGTTCATTGCTGCCTGAATGTATGTTGAGCGAACCGGTTCCTTTTCCTTTTATTTCATCACCCGTCAGATCGTCCAGGATAACTCTTACCAATAATTTCGGGTTAGCGGTTACATCCACATCATAGGTAATACTGGAAGCGCTTTTAGTAAAATTATTTTCGATCATTTCATGGCCGTATTTCTTTTCCACAAGGAAATCGGCAATTCCTGATTCACGGCTTTTGGATGAAGGAATGGTAATGGTGCTGCTATCTTTGTCCGACGCTATGGCATCTATCTTCATTACCATGTCAGATTGATAACCAGCTAATGAAAATGAACCAGTGCCCTTAACCCTTCCATAGAATTGTTTGTTATCATTGAACCCGGTATTAAGAAGCAGGACCGGCTGGTTGTAGGCGATACCAGAGGTGCCGGGTTTGCGGGTGGATACTGTCAGGTCAAAGAACATATCCCTGAATGCATTATGCTGAATTCCGCCGGTGAGGTAGATCGGGTGAGTAGTGACGGGATCGGTCAACACAATGCCATCCAGGTTGATCTCCGTCGGTTTTAATTCAAGATCGGTGTCCTGTATTTTATAAAAACATTGCGTGAAGTTCACCTTTAACCCTGCATCTTTCAATCTTCCTTTACCTACCACCTGCAGTTTATTGAAGTCACCAAGAAGTTGGAAGTTGCCGGTTACATATCCGCTGATATCGGAAAACAGGTCGCCCAGAAACCGCTGAAGGAATTTCAATTCAAATTTGTTTGCCTGCAACGCGATAAGATTGTCCTTTAGCCTGGCCTTGTCAAAGTAAACGGTGCCATCAATGGCAAGATTATTTTCAGGATTCTGCGTATTACCTTTTACTTTCAGTTCTTTTGATTTACCATTATATACGACACTGGCTTTGACATTTCCTAAAGAATCGTTATCCAGCCGCAGCCCTTCGGCCAATATATTATCTGCTGTGATATGAAGATTGTTGGTAGGATCTTCTACTAAAAGATTTCCCGAAACCAATCCTTCCAGCCTGTTCTTGGGTAAGAACAGAGGTGCAAGATCACCCACATTTACTTTTTTCAATTCTATAACGAGGTCATTCCAGTCGCCGGTTTCAGACAACTGTGTTTTCACTTTTATCTCCTGGTTGCTTTCCCGCAATACTAGCAATCCGCTGGCGGGAACATTCCTGCGAAATTCCAGTTCTCCATTTTCATCGATCGTCCAGGTTTTACCGTTGATAGCAAAACTAGAGCGGTCGAATTCTATTTTAACGCCGTTGTTATAGGTGTGAACCAATGCATTCAGGTTCGCCGTGTTAATTGCCTGGTTGGTGCCGGTTAAAATCGACACCTGCGAAAAATCATTGCGGGCATTGACATGAAACTGTGCGCGGGAAATGTTTACACTGTCAGTGATAGCAATATTGTAAGCCTGCCCGGAAAGTGAAAGACTGTCGCGGGTTCCTTTTGCCAACAGGGTTACATTCTCAAAACTATAATTGCGGAATTTAAATTGCGGAACGTCTGCATTCAATATCAATTCATTGTTGGCCGTGTTCAATGTGCCGAAGATATGACTGTTGTTAAAACCAGAGAGAGTTGAATCTACCAGTCTCAAATATTCATCGACATTATATTGTGTAGTGATATCAAAACTGAACGATTCATTTTCAGGTATCCTTTTAGGTGGCTTGATATAGGCCGGGTAATACCTATTCAGGAATAAGGTGAACGCATCCGGAAGATCCCTTATTGCAAAATTACCGGTAACAGAGCCTTCAAACTCATTCGAGCTGACCGTTAGTTTTTTAATATTATTTATATACTCCGAAGAAACAATGAGCGAATCAAAGGGAAGAGGCCTGCCATTGCGTGAAAGCGATGCGTCTGTTATCCTTGCACTTCCAAGGAAATTGTCTATGTTATCACCGGTAAAGTTAAGATTGAACTTGCCATTAAAAGCAATGTCCTCAGTTGTCAGGTTTAGTTTCTTCAGGTTTGCTGTTTTTACATCCGCGGTGAAATTGAATTCAGGGACCTTGCTGTTGAAATCAATACGACCATTCATGGCAAGCTCTGCATTTGGATCGTGAATAGAGCCACTGCCATCAAATAATTTCTTATCCAGTTTACCTTTTACGCTGATATTGGTATACCGGTAATTCCTGAAGTCAATGAATTTTATATTCGCATCTACGATGGCATTCCGGCTTTGTGCTCTAAATCCTTTACCCTCTACTTTGAGCGTATCGTTTAAAGCGATAACTCCAATATCAGGGTCATTGATAAATTCTCCAAGCCTGAAAAAATCCGTATATATTTTTCCCGAATAAATGGGATCGTGTCCTGCGGGCAATTTCAGGTTGAGGTCACTTTTTACGGTGCCGAGATTGGTTTGAATTGTTCCGAACGTTACAAAGTCACGGATAAATCCTGTAAAGCTTCCATTGAACCGAATAAACTGCAGTTTTCGAAGATCAGGCGAGGTTACCTTCCGGATGGCTGGTACAAAAGCAACGGCATCTTCATACGTCGTCCTGAAATCATTCGCCTTAAAATCAATAAAGGTTTGCTGAATGTCGGGTAAGCCCGTGAGATTGATATCTCCGTTCAATA
Source organism: Chitinophagaceae bacterium (assembly GCA_025450235.1). Classification (GTDB taxonomy): domain Bacteria; phylum Bacteroidota; class Bacteroidia; order Chitinophagales; family Chitinophagaceae; genus VBAT01. The sequence continues at coordinate 6,651 of JANWHX010000141.1, forward strand.
ATGTATTCTTACCGGCCTGCACCAGCATTTCCTTTCCCACTAATTCATTTACCGTTCCGCGTATGGTCCCTTTTAGTTTGATTTTTTTCTTCCAGGTATTCATTTCCGGAGCGAAGTAAGCAATATCATCACTGTCGATCTCTGAACCATCAAAGTTTGCCTGCATTTTTACCTTATGGATATAATCTCCCATGTCGTCAATATCATCATAGCTCATCCGGTAAAAATTCCGGATGCTGCTGTTGTTGGTCTGCAGATCAAGATCGGAAAAGGCCATTTCCTGTGGCGTCAATTTCAGGTTGGCTGCTAATTTTTTTACTTCAAACCCACTCCGTTCTTTTGCATTCAGATCAACATGAGCGATGATCGTGTCTTTTTCCCAATGCAGGTTTGTAAAGACGCCATTTATGTTTCCAAAAGCCACATGGTTTCCATCGAAATAGGGAAGTATCTTATCAGATTCTTTATCTTCTTTAAAAAGACCGTTTTTTATTTCCAGCTTATCGACTTGCACGATCCATCCATCGGTGTTCCATTTTAACAATGAATCAACCGGTTTCGGAAATACCGTTTTAGCGCTTTTTGCCCTGGCTGGTCTCCGCGACTTGTAATTATTTTCGCTGAATACGGGATCAACAAGCGAAATTGAATTGATAGTAATGACCCGTTTTGAAAAATTAATGTCCTTTGCATCTAAATGGAACGAGCCCACAGATGTTATCATATCATGTCCGCGCCATTCATCTCTTTGACTGGCCACCACATTTTTGAGATCTATTTCTTTTAACATGAGTTGTATCCCGCCTTTCTTCTTCGATGTGGTATCAGAGGAAGAAAAATAATCAAGGATGAATTGGTGGTTCCATACCGAATCGGTCCGGTGTAAGCTGATCACCGCATTCTCCAGCCCAATGTATTTTAATTCGATATTCTTTTTAAAAAAGAACCAATCGGTAATCCGCACTTTAAGATCGCCGGCATATAAAAGCGTATCATGGTGGCGGTCCTCTATGAGCACGCCTTCCAGGTGCATCTTATTAAAAAGGGAAAGATCAACATGCTTTATTTCGACTTTTGTGCCAAGGCTTTTGGAAAGGCGGCTTGTGACCTGGTGGCTGATCCAGTTTTGACCATAAGGAGTATGAATAAACACCCATGCTGCTATGACCAGGAATAGCAACGACAGGAAGAACCACATTACTATTTTTTTGAATTTCCTCAGGTTCAGCAATTTAGGATGTAAATGTAAACAGAATTGACCGCTTTAGGCAAATTCAATACCAAGAACGTGTTGAGTTTGACCAATATGTAAATTGCTCAAAATACCCAAGATAAAAAAGCTGTCCGCCCTTTTTTCACTTTTCTTTGTTACAATCTGCTATCCAGCCTTGTATTAATGTATTGCCATAACGCCCGGGAGATTGTCCGAAGTATTTTACCATCGCTGATATGAGTAATAAAACCTGCACCAAAGGAGTCCTGTGGACCGAGGCCAGGTCTGATAGAAAAGATAAGGATTTGCCGAATCTGGTCTAACCGTCCCGGTCTGACCAGTAATAATCATCAGACCAGGTTTAAACTTCAACCGGCAGCTTACCTCCTTTAACCAGTGCTGCGAGATTCTCCAGGGATTGCCGAAACGAATTTTCAAATTTCTTTTTCATCGTCAGGTTAAAAATTGTTTGAACGATCAGGTTTTTCTTAAGATACACATCAACGGTGATTCTCGTTTTGTTTTCTCCGGTCTTTTCAAACGTAAATAAATTTTCATGTTTTTTCTTCGCTTCCGTCTCGCTATATACGATTTTGTCGGGGCTATGAGAAAAGCTGCTCGTATACATGAGCACGTGGCCTTTCTCAAGAATGCAACGATGACGTGTGCCTATCTGGGTTAAAGTATGACTCACTTCGTCAGTTTTCTTTATTCCTTCCTGCCAGTTTTGTCTTGAGCTGAAATCAACCATCGTATAAAACAGCGTGTTTATTTCAGCATCAATTTCCCGGGAAACAGAAAACATTTTCACTTTGTCATTGATCTCCAGTTGTGGCAGAGTGTCTGCCGGAATACTATCCTTCAATTGTCCGAGATGAGTATATTGAAAACCCACTTTGCCATTGTCGGTTTGTTTGGTGCTGCTGCTCCAGGCCACCCATTGAGGAAGGTCGGTTGGCAAGTCGTCTTTCATCAGGCCATCCGTCACCAGCCAATATTCATGGTGATCAATATCATTTTTCAGAAGCTGGTGAGCGAGGATAATATCTTTGCCGATAAGCTTGCTGAAATTTTTTACATTGTAACCTGTGAATTCGCCGTAGTGAGTGATCACTTTTAAAGTAAGATCATTGGCTGATTTACATGCATTGCACCGGCAGATGCGCCGCTGCTCATAGGCTATGAGGCGACGGTGAAACTCACAAAACATTTTTTCCACCTGTTGATATATTGCTTTGAGTTCAGGGGCATCGCCATATTTATAGAAAAGGATGGCATCGCCTTCGATCTCTGAAATCTCAAGACCGATCTGGTTTGAGTTGATAAGTACTTCCAGCAGCTCTTGTATGATGTAGCGGCTATGCTCTATTTCTGTTTCATTGACAAACCGCGTAAAACCACTGATATCAGGAATAAAGATGAGGCCCCTGTTTTCCATGATTTTTATTTTAAAGTTAAGGCATGGCAGATATCCTTTCCAATTTTCCCGGGGTATTTCGATGTACCCAATAAAGTCCGTCGGGTTTCTTTATGTCGATCGGAGAGGACCAAAGCGGACAATATTGAAAAAAATGATCTGCACAACCCGGTTGTCTAAAACACCGGCATAAAAAAACCGGGTAAGTATGGACTTGCCCGGTTAAAACAATAATGAAACCCTGATTTATATAAAATAAGAACTACCGTTAGCTTCAGAAGTGATCCAAACTTCTGATTGAATAGAGCCAAACAATATGCCCAAAAAAATTTAAAAATAATTAATAGATATATAAACTTGAGTAGTTGATTTTTATGTTTCGAAAAAAATAATTCACATTGTTATACAGCATTACATCAAAAGAAAATTAAATGTTTCAGTGTACTAATTTGCCCACACGGAATCCGGTATGAGTTATTTACGCCTGCGTTAACGCATTGCCAACACAAGAATATCTTTAACTTCCAGAATTTGCTTTTCATAGCCATGTATGGAAGCATTGATCATAGCCAGCCCAAGTTCCTTTAATTTCACAATGGATTTGCCGCTGAATAACCGGATCACTGGGATCAGCCAACCGAGATATTTATAAAAGCTCAGCGTATTTTTCAGGCCTTTTGTTGGCTGAATGATTCCTGGCCGGAAATTATAGACTTTCTTAAAAGGAAGTTTCATTAAATCATTTTCCGTTCTTCCTTTTACTCTTGCCCACATCATTCTTCCTTTTTCACTGCTGTCGGTGCCAGCGCCGGAAATATAACAAAAGGTCATTTCGGGATTGTGGTTTACTAATGTGGTCGCAAAATTCATTGTCAGCAGGTAAGTGGATTTATAGAAGTCCGGCTCTTTCATGCCCACCGACGATACGCCAAGACAAAAGAAACAGGCATTATAACCTGTTAATTGATTTTCGATAGAAGCGAGATAGTAAAAATCCGGATGGATGATCTCTCTTAGTTTTGGATGTGTTATTCCGCAGGACCTTCTGCTAACAACCAATACTTCTTCCACGTCATTGTGTTGCAAACATTCGTGCAACACTCCTTCACCCACCATACCTGTAGCGCCGGTAAGAATAGCTTTTATTTTCATTTATTAATTTCTGATATAAATATTATGAAAGAAATGCTTTCTTAAATTTTGGCAGGATCCTGTTCCTGGATGCCTGTTCATACGCATACGCAATGCTGATGAGTATAGACTCGCTATAAGCAGGACCAAAGAATGAAAGGCCTACTGGTAATTCATAAATAAAGCCGCAGGGCACGGAAATATGCGGGTAACCGGTGATGGCCGCCGGTGTGGTCAAAAATACATCGCCCCACCGATCACCATAGATGGTATCAATGCTGCAGGCGGGCCCCATCGTAAGACCGCAGAAGGCATCTAATTTGTGTTCGATAATAAATCCATCAATGACCTTCCTGGATTCGATATGACTCTTCTGAAACGCTTCTTTATATTCTTTGCTGTCTAAACCGCCTTTTTTGTCCGAGCTTTCCAGGGTTTCCTGTTTGAAATAGGGCATAGCCTTATCACCGTTCTTTTTATTGAATTCAATAACAGCCGTCAAATTCTTCATGGCCGCATTAGCCGCAGAAAGATATTTATTTACCCCCTCTTTGAACTCATATTGCATCAGCAAAAACTCCGCATCATTGAATTTGTATATTTTATCCATGTATTCTATTTCTATGACCTCTGCGCCCTGTTGCTTCAGCAAATCAACGGCTTTTTGTTGCAGCGCATGCATAAATTGATTATCGCCCTGAGGTTTTTTCTCAACCGCGATCCGTTTTCCTTTCAATCCACTGGCGTCAAGGAATTTTGTATAGTCAGGATGACCCTTTCCTTCGCTTTCTTTTGTTACTGTATCGCTTTCATCAATACCAGTCATTGCGCCTAATAGTATGGCTACATCTTTTACGGTTCGTCCCATGGGACCGGCGGTGTCCTGGGTTGCAGATATTGGTATGATGCCTGAGCGACTTACAAGGCCAACTGTAGGTTTTATTCCAACAATACAATTTGTAGAGGCGGGACAGGTTACCGATCCATTTGTTTCAGTGCCGACAGCTACCGTGCAAAGATTAGCCGCAACCGCAACTCCCGATCCCGAGCTGGACCCACAAGGATTATGGTCAAGTATATATGGATTTTTTGTCTGGCCTCCCCGGCTGCTCCAACCCGAACATGATTTGCTGGAACGGAAATTGGCCCATTCACTCAAATTTGTCTTGCCGATAATGACGACACCGGCTTCTCTCAATTTTTTTACGACAAATGCATCTTGTTTGGCAATATGTCCCTGCATAGCCAGGGCGCCAGCGGTGGTCTGCATTTTATCGGCGGTGTCGATATTATCTTTTATTAAAATCGGGATACCATGTAATGGTCCCCGGGTCTTGCCGGCCTTTCTTTCATCGTCCAGTGACTTTGCAATCGTCATTGCATCCGGATTTGTTTCAATAACCGAGCTGAGTAAGGGTCCTTTCTTGTCAATTGCGTCAATGCGATCTAAATAGAGGCGCGTTAATTGTTCCGAGCTGTATTTGCCGGAAGTTATCTTTTCCTGCAGGCTGCTGATGCTTTCTTCGTTCAGTTCAAATTCAGGAATGGCATCATTTGTTGCTAAGGGTTGATCTGTTGGTTTTGGATCTTTGTTATTACACGAGGTAACTAATAACGAACTCAGCCCGGCGGTGGCTAATGTGCCGGTAGCAATAAAGTCTCTGCGTTTCATTGTATTGGTTTTAAAGAGAAGGCAGATGCAAATTAGCAAAAACTAATTATAGGAATCAGGATTACGGGTTTTGGTGGTGCATCAGTTTGAATTTTGCCACGGA
>JANWHX010000142.1 GCA_025450235.1 Chitinophagaceae bacterium
TATTCTGACTGTTGAGTGAAGGATATTGCGAGAGCCGGCTTTGTTCAAAAGTTAGTGTCGCGATCTTTGCCTGCACGTCGGCTTGTCTCACAGAAATATTATTTACCAGTGCATATTCTACAGATCTTCGCAGGTCCCATTTATCCTGTCCAAACAAAGCTGTGAACGTCAGCGAAAAAATGAAAACTGTTATGATCCGCATTTTCATGCGGCAAAAATAAATGAAATCAAATGGTGAAAGATTGATTTTCGATAAAGGGAGGTTAAATTTTTATATGACCCGGTCAAAGCCTGTTTAAAATTGTTCTCAATCATGCCACTAAAGAAACTACTTTTAAAAACACAATTTCTGTTAGTACGCAAGTACCAAAATGTCATCAATTAAGTATTTGGGTTCCCGAACATTAATATAATTGGCGAACCTGTGTACCGAGAATTGTTGATGAAAGAGCTATAACCTGAAACATTGTGTCATCTTTAATTGCGGGATGTTGCGTTTGTGTGACTGAGGAGAGGAGGTATGGACTCCAGGTATTTCGCTGCTGTTTCGGATGTGTAGCCCAAAATATTTAAAATCTCATTTACTCTTTCAAGTCGTAGATTTTGGTGATTTTCCAGCTCGGAATATCTCTGCTTAGTAATATGCATCTTTCTTGCAATTGTTTCTTGTTTCATCTGCCGGGATGCACGAAGCAAACGAATATCTTTAGAAGTAAGCATAATTGGAATAAGGTTTATACTACTAAAATAAGAAATTTTGAAACTAAAAAAATCGAAATACTTTCCAATGGGTCCTTATTTAAATATCAATCATTACCGTTTAGTGGTATTGACTTTGTCAAGGGGTAAAAATTTGGTGGCCTACATTAATTTTTTGAGTTTCCCAATTGAAATGTGAGGTGGATGATTTTATACCGGGATGGTCGCATATTGTGGGAAAGAAATAAAATATGCCATTTTAACTCAGTTACATCCAAAATTAACGCAGTTACATCCAAAATTAACGCAGTTATAAAGAAACTATTTATAGCTCAATTAATTTCATTTTAAATATATACATTTATTTTATCGCCAGTATCCAGTGCCTTCGTTCTTTGATGTGATATAATTTTTATTCTATTATAACAAATAAAAATGACCAAGTCATGTGGAGTAATTTTGAACCCAACGTAAAAGCCACGATTGCTTTTTTGAAATTACTAAATGTAAAAGTAAATAATGCAACAGTAAATGAAACCCTGCAAAACCATCCCGATTGGCCCAGCCTCCTTTGTATTAGTGACTCCTTAAACAAATGGCATATCCCCAACGCCGCAGGTCAAATTGATAAAAATGATATTGAACAATTACCTACCCCGTTCCTTGCATATACGATTGACAGACAAACACCGCTGCGTCTTGTTACACAAATAACAAAAACAGAAATACACAGTTATCAAAAAGATTACAGCAATCAAAAAACTGAAACCTGGGAAGAGTTTTTTGCAAAATGGAATGGCGTGTATCTTATTGCCGAGCCGAATGAAAATTCAGGTGAGCCTGGTTATGAAAAAAATAAAAGAAAAGCATTTTTCAACTTCCTGGTTCCTGTTGCGGCTTTTGCAGCATTGATAGTCATATCATTTATGTTTGTAAATAAAATTGTGGGGGCAGCTAACGTTGCAGCTTTCTCCACAATTGGTATTTACCTGCAATACTTAATACTGCTAGCAGGTGTTGCAGTTACATCTCTTTTACTATGGTATGAAATAGATAAAAACAACCCACTGCTGCAAAAATTTTGCACTGGCATTGCAAAGGGCAACTGCAATGCAATACTTACAGGCAAACAGGCTAAAGTATTTAAATGGTTAAGCTGGAGTGAAGTTGGCTTTTTTTATTTTACAGGCAGCCTCCTTACATTATTGTTTGCCGAAAGCGCTATTGCGTTATTAGCATGGATAAACATACTGGCTTTGCCTTACACTGTTTTTTCGGTCTTCTATCAATGGCGGGTAGCGAAGCAATGGTGTGTACTTTGTCTTGCCGTACAGGTATTATTAATAGTTGGGGCCGTCAATAGTATTGCCAGCGGTTTTTTAACGCTGCTTCCTCAACTCTCCCTTTCTTTTGTTGCAAATACAATATTGCTATACCTTCTGCCTGTACTAACCTGGTATGCAGCAAAACCGTATATATTAAGATTGCAGGAAGCTAAGAACACAAAACGGGAATACCTGCGTATAAAATTTAATACCGAAATATTTGACACCCTTTTGAAGAAGCAAAAGTCCATTACCACTTCTGCTGAAGGATTGGGCATCAGCTTAGGAAACCCTGCCGCAACAAATACGCTTATAAAAGTTTGCAACCCTTATTGCGGTCCTTGCGCCAAAGCGCATTCCAAGATTGAATCTCTGCTTGAGCAACATGATAACCTGCAGGTAAAAATAATATTTATCACACCCAACGAGGAAGGCAGAATGGTGAAACCCGTAAGGCATTTGCTGGCGATATACGGAAGAAATGAAGAAACTACTCTCAAAAAGGCATTAGATGACTGGTATTTGGCAGACAATAAGGACTATGACGTTTTCGCTTCTAAATATCCTATGAATGGGGAGTTATCAATACAAGGGGATAAAATTGAAGCAATGAGCAAATGGTGCACGCAAATGGATGTAAACGCTACTCCCACCGTTTTTATAAACGGATACCAACTCCCCGATGCATATAGCATTGAGGATTTACAATATTTTCTTTTAGAATAGTACCCTGAAAGAAAAGCCCGGTGGTACTAAACTGATGTGGCCACATTGGTTGCCGGACGGCCAAAGCCTTTGATGCTAAAAGCTAGAGGCAACAATTTTATTCACCTTAAAATTTGAAAAAATGAAAACGCGAAAAATTAGTCTTGCCGACATACAGGGAAAGTTGAGCAGGGCTGAAATGAAAAACATTATGGCGGGAAGCGGTGGGCAGGGTTGTGGGACCTGTGGAGTTGTCGGTTGCGACTGTTATAATGCAATCGATTGTTGTGCAGGTATCACTTGCGTAATGGCAACTAATAAATGTACAAACGTGCCCTGATGGATAGTTAGCTTTAAGAGGGATATATTAATTAGTATTTTTCTTTTACCAATGGTCAGAAAAATTCTGGCCATTGGTAAAAAAAGGCTGCAAAATGAAGCAAAATATTTTACTTATTATTTTGATTTTTTGTTTTAATGAAGGTAAAAGTCAGAATGCATTTGTAAGTGAAAAATCACTCCGCCATTTTAATAAACAAACACCAACTCCCCGATGCATATAGCATTAAGGATTTAGAATATTTTCTTTTGGAATAGTACCCTGAAAGAAAAGCCCGGTGGTACTAAACTGATGTGGCCACATTGGTTGCCGGGCGGCCAAAGCCTTTGATGCTAAAAGCTAAAGGCGAACAATTTTATTCACCTTAAAATTTAAAAAAATGAAAACACGAAAAATTAGTCTTGCCGACATTAAAGGAAAGTTGAGCAGGGCTGAAATGAAAAACATTATGGCGGGAAGCGGTGGGTATGCCTGTAACCACTGTGGAGAGCCGGGTTGTGTATGTTACAATGCAATTGAATGTTGTGCAGGTATCACTTGCGTAGACTCAACTCATACATGTACAAAAGTGCCCTGATGGATAGTTAGCCATTAACAGGGATATTAATTAGAGTTTTTCATTTTACCAATGGCCAGAAAAATTCTGGCCATTGGTAATAAAAGGCTTCAACTTGAAGCAAAATATAATAGCGACAATATAAATGAGCTACCCCCAGGTTAAAAAACATTTACGGATATTGTACCTGTCGTATTTTATTCATTCATTATGAATTTCATTCAAACACTATTCGCCGGCAAAGCTAAAAGTCTTTATAAAGACAATTTCGGATGGACAAGGCCTGAATATAATTTGGTGAGTTGGGCTTTAAGCTGCCTGCAATTGAAAAAAAATTATGACCAGGTTGATTTATATTGTAATAGCCAGGCGGCCGATTGTTTGATAGGAGAGTTGAATTTGCCTTACACAAATGTTTATCTTTCTCATGACAAAATGGATTTGATAGATGACCGGCTTTGGGCATTACCCAAGATCTTAACGTATTCATTGCAAAATGGGCCTTTCCTGCATATAGATGGTGATGTTTTTCTCTTCGATAAGCTTCCTTCGGAACTGTTAAATGCCGGGCTGATTTCCCAAAATATTGAGGAAGCCACTGACTATTATTTACAAACTCAACAACAGCTTGCCAGGAGTTTTGCCTATTTCCCCAATTGCGTTGATGTCGACTTTCAAAGTACGGTACCTATCAAGGCAGTAAATGCGGGAATCTTAGGCGGCAATAATGTTTCTTTCTTTAAAGAATATACAGAACTGGCTTTAAAATATATTAACAACAACCTTCCTTATTTTAATTCAATTAATGTTGACCGCTTTAATGTTTTCTTTGAGCAACATTTATTTTACGCATTGGCAAAGGAAAAACAGCTTCCAATAAAGGTCCTGATTAACGAAACAATAAAAGACAATCAATATCTATATCTTGGAAATTTTCATGAAACTTCCTGTGGAAGAACCTATTTACATCTTTTGGGACATTATAAGAAGGACGAATATACCTGCAGGCAGATGGCTTCGAAATTGCGACAACTTTATCCGGGTTATTATTACAAGATTATTTCTCTTTTCAGGCAAAAAACAAATAGTAGCTTTCTATCACTGCACGGTACGGAAAAATTCAGTACCGGTGAAGACTATTTGCAATTTTTAGAAGTTTCCAGGAAGAGATTCCGCAATAATCACATAAAAAATGATATTGGCTGTATAAGTTTCCAACAGGAAAACAACGATGCAAATGCGACCGACACCATTTTACTTTTAGAAAAAGCAATGGGAGCGATAGAAAATAGTGATCAGTATTGGAAAACTGAAATAGAGGATGATTTCAAATCTTTTTCAAAAAGTTTAACGCAGAGCTTAAATGTTATAAATGAGTTTTCCTACGCGTATATCTATGGCCGGGATTTAGAAGCGGATAACTGGTTTGGTAATCTCTTTGCCGATAGTATGAAAATCATGAACAAAATAGTATCTAAGTGTGAAGAAACATGTATCATTAAGTCAAAATTTGATTGGTCCGGACTATATAATAAACATACTCGTGTTGCTGTAAAATATTACGAAGATCTAGAACTATCGTCCGGAGAATTTTATAACCTCATCGTGCCCGAGGTCTGGGGAGGCGGATTTTCCTTACACGACATTGATGAGATGGAAAATACTATTCTTTTACATTTAAAGACCCCTCTTTTAATTTATGATCTGTTCAATTTAATGTTGGAATATGTTGAAGATGATATTGTCACAACTCATTTAGATAAATACAAAGAGCTTTTCATAGAAATGTTAAAACAACTGACTTTGAAAAAAGCAATTAAGCCAGTTAAAAATATGTCTTCGAGTTTTGCCTAAAGCATTCCCGGTATATAAACAATTAGACGCCATGGACTGTGGCCCAACTTGCCTTCGCATGGTGGCAAAATATTATGGTCGCTCAATATCATTAGAGTACTTACGAAATAATTCGCAATATGGCAAAACCGGTGTGTCTATGCTGGGACTGGCCGAAGCTGCAGAAAGTATAGGATTAAAATCTGTTGGGGCAAAACTCACTTTCGGCCAACTCATGAAAGATGCATCTTTACCTGTTATTCTTCACTGGGATCAATATCATTTTGTAGTATTGATACCTCAATCAAAAAAAAATAAATTAATAATTGCCGACCCGGCAAAAGGATTGATTACACTGAACAAAGAAGAGTTTCTCAAACACTGGATTTCCACTGACGAACATGAAACAGGAAAAGGCATAACCCTTTTACTGGAAACCACTCCTCGGTTTAAAGAAATGGATTTTACCAATGATGAGCAAACCGCGAAAACAAAAATCGGGTGGAATTATTTATACAGTTATTTAACGGAACACAAAGCTTATTTTTTCCAGATATTATTGGGGTTGCTTATCGGCAGTATTGTACAACTCATTTTTCCTTACCTCACCCAAAGTATTGTAGATACAGGCGTCAATAGTCGTGACCTTAATTTCATACAAATTGTTTTAGCAGCACAATTAATGCTGCTTTTTTCTCAAACAGTTGTAGAGTTTATCCGAAGCCGCCTCCTGTTGCACATCAGTACACGAATAAACATTTCGCTGCTTTCGGGTTTCTGGGCTAAACTATTAAAATTACCCATGCAGTTTTTCGATAGTAAACATCCCGGGGACATTATACAACGTATTGGCGACCATCACCGGATCGAAAGTTTTTTGACAGGCACTGCACTAAATACTTTCTTTTCCATCTTCTACCTCCTGATTTTTTCTTTTGTTTTGCTCCGGTATAATATAACCATTTTTATCATTTTTGCCGCCGGCAGTTTGTTGTATTTTCTCTGGATACGTTTCTTTTTAAAGTACCGCCGTAAATTAGATTATCAGCGTTTTGGCATAGCTTCCAAAGAGAACAATGCCACCATGCAATTAGTCTATGGCATGCAGGAAATAAAACTGAACAATGCGGAAAATACATACCGCTGGGCATGGGAAGGTTTGCAGGCCGGTTTATTCAAACTCAATTTTAAAAGCTTATCCTTAAACCAATACCAGCAGATCGGTGCATTCTTTATCAACCAGGGCAAAAATATTCTCATAACATTTGTTGTTGCCGGATTGGTGATAGAAGGCAAACTAACTTTGGGTATGATGTTGGCCGTTCAATATATCATTGGTCAAATGAACAGCCCCATTGAACAGTTGATTGGGTTTACCCAACAAGCACAGGATGCCAAAATATCTTTAGAGCGGCTAAATGAGATTAATTCTTTAAACGATGAAGAACCGGCAAATAAGCAATTTAACCATTACCTTCCCACAGAACAAAGTATTGAATTAAAGAACCTTTCTTTTACTTATCCCGGTGCGGGCAATGAACCTGTATTAAAAAATGTCAACTTAACTATACCCCAGGGAAAAGTGACGGCTATTGTTGGTATGAGCGGAAGCGGTAAGACAACCCTAGTAAAATTGCTTCTGCGTTTTTACGAAAGCTATGAAGGAGATATTAATTTAGGTCATTCAAACTTTAAAACTGTCAGTCCTAAGTTCTGGCGAAGTGTAAGCGGGGCAGTAATGCAGGACAGTTTTATTTTTAATGATAACATCCGTAAAAACATTACTGTTACCGACGATAAAATTGATAATGAGTGGTTGATTAATGCCTGCAAGACAGCTAATATTTTAGCTTTTATTGAATCTTTGCCATTAGGATTTTATACAAAACTGGGTGCAGAAGGTAACAGCATTAGTGGCGGGCAAAAACAACGAATAGCCATTGCAAGAGCAGTTTACAAAAATCCACAGTTTATTTTTTTTGATGAAGCCACCAATTCACTAGATGCTAATAATGAAAAAGTGATATTAGAAAATTTGCAACAGTTTTTTGCAGGTAAAACAGTTATTGTGGTAGCACATCGCCTGAGTACGGTGAAAAACGCTGATAAAATTGTTGTACTGGATAACGGAAAAATTGCCGAAGAAGGGACACATGAGGAACTTGCTTTCCAAAAAGGAAAATATTATGAATTGGTAAAAAATCAATTGGAACTTGGAAACTGATATTAATATACCGTCACGTGATAATTTTATGCCGGGTGAAAATGTATTTGCAATGAAGAATACCTTTTCCAATCATGGAAATGAGATTGATGAAATTATTTCCAAAAAACCATCATTCGTGGTTCGCTGGGGCATCAGTATCCTTTTTTTGATATCCCTTGGCCTGTTGGCTATAAGCTGGTTCATTCAATACCCGGATATTGTAGTAGCAAAAGGGTTTCTAAATTCGATTAATGCGCCAAAAGAACTAATTGTACAAAGCAGCGGTAAGCTAATAAAGCTTTTCGCCAAAGAAGGGCAACAAGTTTCTAAAAACGATGTGCTGGGCTATATGGAAAGCACTGGCAGCCACGATGAAGTGATTGCTCTGTCGGAGCTTTTAGACACTGTTAGTACCCTAGCTGATAATAACCGGACAGACAGGATAATTGAAGTTTTACCAAAACCATTTAATAACCTTGGCGAACTGCAATTATCCTATCAAATTTTTTCCCAGGCATTTGTCAATTTTAGCAGCTATCTGAATAACGGCTTTTATCTGAAAAAAAGAGAGATGCTGAATAATGATATGGGGTATTTACAAAGATTACATTCCGCATTGTTGCTACAAAAAAGCCTGCTTCAACAAGACCTTTCATTGACGGATACCACTTTTAAAGCCCATGAAACGTTGAAAGAAGAAAAAGTTATTTCAGCAATGGATTACCGTAATGAAAAGAGCAAGCTGCTGGCGAAAGAAATGACTTTACCACAAATTTCATCCTCCATCATCGGCAATGAGAGCTTGCAAAACGAAAAGCTAAAGGAGATAGCGGAACTGGAAAACCAGATACAACAGCAAAAGGGCTTATTTGTGCAAGCTCTTAATTCTTTTAAAAGCCAGGTTGGAGATTGGAAAAAGAAATTTCTGCTTATTGCCCCGATTGATGGAACAGTGAGTTTTTCCGCTTTTCTACAGGAGAACCAGCAATTAAAGCAGGGCCAGATCGTTTGCTTTATTAATCCCGGCAACTCAAATTATTATGTGGAAGTATTAGTACCACAGTACAATTTTGGAAAGATAAAAACAGGCCAGGATGTGTTATTAAAATTTCAGGCCTATCCCTACCAGGAATTTGGGAGTGTAAATGGAAGAATTGAATTTATTAGTAATATTCCTTCCGACAGTGGCTACCTGACAAAGCTGACTTTACCCAAAGGGTTGGTTACCAATTATAATAAAATAATTCAGTATCGTACAGGTTTGTCAATGCAGGCTGACATTATTACAGATAAAAGACGCTTATTGGAAAGATTCTTCAGCAACTTTAGAAGTAAGTTGAATTGATAGTTTACATTTTATCAAACGCCTGCTCGAGGTCAGCAATGAGATAATTCGCCCCTTCTAGCCCTACATACATCCGCACATACCGGTGTTCGCGATTCGCTGCATCAAATGCAGTAGACTGAATGGAGGCGCATTTGGGTAACACCAAACTTTCATACCCACCCCAGCTTACAGCCAACATGATATGCTGAAGACTTTCACAGAACCTGACAATGGATTCCATTTTATCTGTCTTTAAAACAAACGTAAACAGACCACAGGCGCCCGTCATTTGCCGCCTGGCCAGGTCATATTGAGGGAAAGAATTATCAAAGGGAAAAATTATTGTTTCAACCATTGGATGTTGCTTTAAGAATTTTACTACTTCAGCAGTTGATCTTGTGATACGATCAAATCTTGCTGGTAAAGTTCTTAAACCCCGTATCAGCAACCAGGCATTAAAAGGCTGAATGCCACTGCCAATGTTCAGGTATTCACTGTCAAATATCTTTTTGATCATTTCATGTGAACCGCTTAATACACCTCCCAGTGTATCGCTGTGGCCGCCGATATACTTAGTGGCTGTTTGCATCGAAAGGTCCATGCCCATTTCAATGGGCCGCTGATACAAAGGAGAGCAATAACTGTTATCGATCATCGTAGTGATTCCCTTTGATTTGGCCAAGCCTGCCACTGCTTTTATATCCTGTATCGCAAAATCCCAGCTGTTAGGTGATTCGAGATAGTAGAGCGCAGTGTTGTTTCTTGTTGCCTGTTCCCAGTTGCCGATAAGGGTTCCATCAATATATGTTGTGTTGACTCCAAACCGCGGAAGTATTTTATCAAACATCTTTTGCGCCCATGTGTAAGGAGCCCTTACTGACACAATATGATCTCCTGCTTTTACATTGGCTAATACACCGGCAAAAATGGCTGCCGCGCCACTATTAAAGACAAGACAATCTTCAGCCCGATCCAACGCTGCCAGTTTTTTTCTGAGTATGTCAACGGTGGGATTTATTCCCCGGCTATAGAGGTAGTCCGCCATTTCATCTTCAAAAGCATTATGCAGGTCGGCTATTTTTTTGAAAGCAAAATTGCTGGTTTGTATAATCGGGGGAGAAACTGCATTGAAATAGTTTTTTCTTTCTTCTCCGAGTTCATTTATGATATACGAGAGATCCATGCTATAGATTTTGTTTTTTAATTGCTCTTGCAATAAAGAAAACGGCTATGAAAACAATCAGTACAGATGAACCGATTAAGGCAGCGTAGCTGTTATTCTTATAATCCATTGCAATGCTTATCGCAACAAAGGTATAAGCGGCCATAAAGATCAGCGTCAACCATGGGTACAGCTTCATACTATAGATTCCGGTATCGTTCAGATGCGCGGTTCTTTTCCTGATGATAAAAATGCTTCCTGCAGAAAGGACCATTCCAAAGGAATCTAAAAAAATGGTGAAACTTAATAAAGTATCAAACTCTTTGGCCCAAAATACGGTCAACGCGGCCATCACGGCAAAAGCGGATAGTGCCAGGGTCAATGCGCCCCGTTTATTTCTTTGTTGAAATGCCGCCGGCAATATCTTGTCCTCGCTCATTGCATACATTACTCTCGGGTTACTCAATAAAAGGACATTGATATATGCCAGCACACTCAGGAACAATAAAGCAGATAAAACGCGTTCGGCATTTATCCCGAATATCTTTGATGCCATAATAGCGGCGATATTCTTGCTGCCCTTCAATTCCTCAAAACCAATAACGCGGACATAGGCATAGTTGATCGTGAGATATAATGCAATGATGATAAAGAGACCCATGAAAATACCTCTCGGAATGTTGCGATTCGGTCTATTTACTTCTGCACCAAAATTGATCGTTTGCTGATAACCACCATACGTAAAACTTACCGCCACCAACCCGATTCCAAATGCCTTGATATATTCTCTGAAACCAGGATCTATAACCGAACCGGGCAATGAAGCGGAAGGATTTTCGTTTATGGCAAAAAACAGGGGAGTAATAAGTAAAAGGATCAATGATATCTTAATGATGGTGAGTATCGTTTGCGTTTTGGCGCTTAATCGCAGACCAAACATATTAATGCCGTAAAAAATCGCAATGGCACTCAATGCAATAACTGTATGAACATTCTGGATATAGTTTAGATCCTTTTCGCCGGGCAAAATAATCCCCGTAATATATTCACCGCCCACCAGGGCAACCGCCGCGCCGGATGCAGCGTTAGAAACAAGGATGACACAGTTGATAGCGAACGCAATTGACGGATGATAGGCGTAAGAGAAGACTTTGTAATACCCCCCGGTAACCGGTAACCTCGATCCTATTTCGGCATAGGTTAATGCGCCACACAAGGCAATCAACCCTCCGGCCAGCCAGGCAAGAAAGAAAACCAGGGGTGTGGGGGAAGCGGCCGCTACATTGGCAGGGGTCCGGAATATGCCCATGCCGATCACAAGACTAACAACGATCATCGTAAAGTCAAAGAGACCGAGTTTGTTCCTGGGGGTCATGCAATGAAGATAGGGAAAAAACGTTCTACCTTTGCCTCACCTAACTGACCCAAATCTATGAAACCAATCATCCAATGCTTAGTCATTCTATTGTTGGCCTCATCTCCTTGTTTTTCGCAACAAGATGAAACAGACTCCTCCAAAACATTAGAGGAAGTAATCATCAAAGCTTACGAGCAGAACCGGAAGTTGATCGAAGTGGCAGCTCCCGTCAGCTTCATCGGGCAAACGCAATTGAAGCGTTTCAGCAATACAAGTATTTTGCCTGCGGTCAACATCACACCCGGTGTAAGAATGGAAGAACGTTCGCCGGGAAGCTACCGGCTCAATATCCGTGGCAGTTCCTTACGTTCTCCTTTTGGAGTACGTGATGTAAAGATCTACCTGAACGAAATACCGCTTACTGATCCAAGCGGAAATACATACCTGAATCAACTCAGCTATTATAATTTCAATTCGATCGAAATCATTAAAGGTCCCGCAAGTAGTTTGTATGGTGCAGGAACCGGGGGTGCAGTGCTTATTCATACATTACCGGACACATGGTATAAAGGGGTAAACATAGACTATACGATTGGCAGCTTTAACAACCATAATATAAATGTAAACGTCAAAGCAGGAAACGATGCACATCGGAATAGTATTAATTATTCACATCAGAATTCCGATGGCTATCGTGTACAAACTAATATGCGCAAAGACGTGGCTACATGGGAAAGTTTATTGAAAGTTAGTGATAAGCAAAGCTTGCATGCATACATGTCGTACAGTGATTTTTATTATCAAACTCCCGGTGGCTTAACTCTTGCTCAATATAACGCAAACCCAAGACAGGCTAGACCGCCGGCCGGAACACAACCCGGCGCTGTACAAAATAAAGCGGCTATTTATCAAAAAATATTTATAGCTGGTTTCAGCAATGAATACCAGTTCAATGAGCGCTGGCAAAACGTCACGGCTGTTTATGGTTCTTATACTGACTTTACCAACCCCGGAATAAGAGTATATGAATTCAGGAAAGAACCGCATTTTGGCGGCCGGACCGTGTTTACCGGCAAAAAGCAGGTTGGAGGAACAACTATTCAATTGAACGCGGGTATAGAGGCGCAGAAAGGGTTTTTCAATACAAAAGATTTTGGCAATAAAGCGGGCGTCGCTGATTCATTGCAACTGGATAACAATACCAACTTATGGCAATACATGATATTTGCACAGGCAGATCTTAAACTGCCTTACGGTTTTATAGTTACTGCCGGGGCCAGCTTCAATAAATCGTCTGTTGAATTCATCAACCTCTTATCGAGACCGTCCTCAACACAGAAGAGAAGTTTTGAAAATAAATTGCCTGCGCATTTTGCCATTCTTAAAAAGATCAGCAACAATATTTCTGTGTATGGCAGCCTGGCAAAAGGCTTCTCTCCCCCGACGGTGGCAGAAATGCTTCGTTCTGACGGGCTGTTTGGCACCAACCTGCAACCCCAGGATGGAACGGACTATGAATTGGGTATTCGCGGCAGTCTTATCCGGGGCAAATTATATTTTGACATAAATGGATTTTTGTTTCATTTAAATAATACAATTGTTCAAAGAATTGATAGCGTCGGTATATTTTATTATGTCAACGCGGGCTCAACAAAACAGAATGGCATAGAATATTATATTTCTTATGAACTGGCAGGTCATCCGGAACATTTTATCACGTCTGCTAAAATCTGGCTTAGCCACGCCTTGCATGATTTTCATTATAAGAGTTTCAAGCAGGTTAATAATGATTTTTCCGGTAAGAGTTTACCGGGTGTGCCGGAACATACCATTGTGAGTGGCTTTGACATTACCTGCAAACCTGGCCTGTATTTAAATTTTACTTACAACTACACTGACCCGATTTATTTGAATGATGCGAACTCTGATCACGCATCCTCTTTCAACCTTATAGGTGCAAGACTTGGGTACCGGAAAAGTTTCCAAAAAAGGATTAACCTCGAAATATTTACCGGTGCAGAGAATCTTACGGATACCCGCTACAGTCTTGGTAATGATATTAATGCTGCGGCAGGCCGTTACTATAATGCGGCTCCCGGACGAAATTATTATGCAGGTTTGGGACTGCAGTGGATAAAAAACTAACCTCTCAAACAGCAATAAAAAAAGCATCCGCCGCGGATGCTTTTTTTCAATCCCCTTCCTCATTCAATCCACCGGTAAACTAACAGGGGACTTACATTTTTACAAAGGTTATCGATTTTACTTCTCTATTGGTAATTATGTTGATAGCATAGATTCCTCTTGTAAGATTACTTACATCGATTTGAATACGATTTCCTTTCGTTCCGCTAACAATGGTTCTGACCAGTTCTCCAGCCGAAGAAAATATTTTGATAGAAGCCACTTCATTAGTACTTAGTTCAATATTTATGATGTCGCGGGCAGGATTAGGATAAACTTTGATCTCCGGCACTTGCTTAGCTATCGAAGTGCTTTGAGTCAAACTTCCGGATACAATTTTTGTTTCATCCTCTTCAAAATGACATGAATCAGTTATAAATGCATTCGGCAAAATATTAGTAAGTGCTGTATTCCGCTTAATCACTTGCGAAAAAGTGGTGTTTCTTATTTGATTACGGACATTGTTGGGTAAAAAAGGATCATTCAGGTAAAAATAGTAATCTCCATCTCTCAGCTTTTCAAATTGGGCCTTTAACATGGCATGTAATGTCCTGCCTACCGATTTGCCGGGTAAATGATCTTCAGCCAGTAACCCTACCCAAAGGTCTACATCATTGACGTTACCGTAAAGACCCCGTAACGCCCGGGCCAGGCTGTCAGTAGATGTAATGTCTGAAAATCTACTTGCTGCCCTCCCGGTATAGAAAAGTCTCGCCGTATTATAATCCGGTAATCCATGATCCCTGCCCCTTTGGATATTTAAACTGCCGAGGTCGATTCCAAAACGAACAGGATCGTTAGGACTGCCAAACAAAAAATTCCTCAACACATCATTGATCTTATTATCCGTTTCGTATTGGTCGTGCGATGAAGCTCCTTTAATAAAAATATCAGTCCCATATGATGCCACCAATTCAGGCACCCAGAATACTTCTTCCAGTTCCATTTCCCCGGGACCCACCTCTTCGCAATCATTATTGGCCAATACCACATCATCTGATACCATGGTATGCCCGAGCCGGTAAGAAGCTGTAGCGAATGAATTCATGATATCAGGCCTTGTGTTGCTCCTATACCCGGAATATGGCTGAAGTGTAATTCCTAATGCCGGCAAGAATTCCTGGTAGGTAATCGCCTCAATCAAAGCACCCACTTCTTTTCTTGCCAATTGATATATCAATTCATCATTTTTCAGACCCTGCGCAGTTAACTTGTCACAAATCCTGTTGTGCTCTCTTAGAAACAAAGTATGAATTGAAAGAAGTACAGGATTTTCTGATGCCCGCACATCACCAGAAACAAACGTTTTTACCGTTCCTCCATTATCATTTGCCATACTGGGTGCATTGGGATCAAAAGCGCTGTTCAATTCGCCATCAACAGTGTTGTACGGCATCAAATTTCCGGTGGAAGTCTTCAGTTTTCCATCGTGAAATGTTCGGAGCCAATTCGCTCTTTTTGAGTCAGAGCCATACACTGCCGATCCATCAATGAAGGAGGTGGTCAGGTTGATCTGTTGTCTTACTCTGTTGACGCTACCAGTCATCCTGAATTCACTCCGGTAAAATGGAATGTCTTCGGTAAATATTACTTCATCATCCGGAAGTAGTATCGGCACATATTCAGTCGTCCCGGTTGGAGTTAAGGTCATGTCATGGTCCAGGAACTGACCCCATTGATATACCAACGTGCTTAGATGACGGGTATTGAACTGGGTCACCGGTTCATCGATTACGACGTTGGATATTTCTCTTGCTGACGGGCGATTAACGCCAGTCATCGCATTCATACCGGTTGAACTATAGGCTGCAGGAAGTTCCCTGTATAATATTATGTCAGCCGCGCCCCAATCAGTCTTACTTCTTTCAAGATTATTGAATTTACCGTCATAGGACCGGAACGGAGAACGTATCGAACCGGGCGCCGGTCGCAAAACTTCGCCGCTGTTTCGTGGTCTTTCTGTCACCAGGAATAATCTGCCCTTTTCTGATCTTTCTCTTTGAGCAGAAACGCCGGTTATTACAAAACATGCAATAAGCAGGCATAGAATTGGTTTCATGGACATGTTTTAAAATTTATATGTTTAAGAATACGGTTATCTTATACAGATCTATTCAAAAGTTTATCTATATAAACCATTAATAACAAATGAAACCCTTTCAACCTTATAGTTAGCTAAGTCGTTGTTCAAAAAAAAATAAACAAAGGCTTGTGATTTAATTGCTGCCGTGAGACCGTAGCAATACGACTGTATTTTCTCCGCAAAGGAAGAGCCTGTAAATCAGCAACAATAATTGATCAGCGGTATAAATCTATTATTCCATTTATCATTTACTAAAATATATTGACCAAATTGCATTATGTGCTGATGAATGAGAGAAAAGAAAATATTTGTGATTCATTAGATTAATGTCAAGATATTATTGATGTCCTTTAATCTGGCCTTGTCTTTGATGCTTTGGTTCGGACTCGCCCTGATTGGAATAAAGCCTCATTAGAACCTATGATCAACTGCTGATAGCATGATAAGGGTTAGTCATGATTATTTTGGTTAATCCTTACCGTTTTGAGGCTTATGATAATGAGATGTATTGTTATTGATAAAGAACTAACTGGTCTTCAGCTTATCAGCAGTTACATAGACAAATTTCCTGCATTGAAACTGTTGCAAACGTTTACCGATGTATTGACAGGCGGAGAATTCTTACGTAATAATACTGTTGACCTTTTGTTTATCGAACTAAGTATGGCCGACAAATCGGCTATTCACCTTGTCAACTCCATCAAAGAAAAATTGTTGATTGTGTTTACTGTCGGCTGCAGCCAGCTTCCCAAAGAAATCTTATTCCTGGACATACTGGACTACCTGGTAAAACCTTTTAGTTATGAACGATTTTCAAAAGTAGCCCTCAAAGCGATCAATAAAATTGAAAAAAAAGCCACCCCGGGAGAAATGATCTATGTTCGATCCGAATATCATCTTACAGGAGTATTTCTCGACGAAATCGAATACATAGAAAGCGTGGAAAATTATATCCGGATCCATTTGATCAAGGGAAGGTCAATCATGTCCCTGACGCCCCTAAGCACATTTATGAAAAAGCTCCCCAGTGAAAAGTTTATACGAATCCATCGCAAGTTCATAATTGCGATTCATAAAATAGAATACATTTCAAATAAAAAAATAAAATTGAGTTCCATCGAACTACCAGTAAGCGGAAGATATTACGTAAGCCTTAAGGCATTAGTAAATAAATAAGAAGGCAGCGTTCTTAGCCGGGTGCGTAAAAGAACAGGCCCTGAAACGGAGGGCCTGTTCATAGATCAGCATTACTGGACACAAATCAATACCGGACATTGCTGATCTTTAACCACTGAACATATATAACTCAATGGGTATTCGGTTTAATAGCTGACCACCGGGCAATCCAGTAAATTCCTTTTTCCTATTCGATATACCACGCCGATAGTATGACTATGATAGTGATCACCCTTTGATGGGTTAGCTGCCTGGCTAAAACCATCGAGATAATCATTTGACATAATACGGTAAGAAGTTTCCGCGCCGATGCCGATCTTGTCAGACAAATAATATCTCAATCCAATACCTACAGGTACAACCGGTATGATGGTAGGAGTGGAATGCTGGACATCAGCGTTTATCCCGGTTATCAATTCGGATCCTTCACCAAAATTGGCCGCATTAAAACCACTATAGTCTCTTTTGATCCTTAAAAAACCAATGCCTCCTCCTGCAAATAGGTAGGGTGCAAAACCACGTGCTGAATAATTTCTGCCGAGGGGGTTCCATTCAGCAATGCCGGATAATTCTGCTATTGGCGTTTGAAAGTTGAAGTTCCGCTGCTTCCTGTATTCAGGTTGATCGTACGCGGCATCATTTCCTCCTAATGTCCCGATGGCCAGGTTGCCCCGCAAAGCAAGTGAAGCGCTTACAAATTTAGAAGCAAATAAGCTGATTACCGGTCTTGATGTTCTATAGGAACCAATTGCCGATGGGGTCAGGTCTCCCTGGTAAATAAATGCTCCCGCACTTATTCCGAATTGATATTTGGCCATATTAGTTTGAGCACCTGACGTAAACTGGGTCCTTATCAGAATTATCAATACGCAGAAGCCTGCCTTCAAAATTGATTTCATCATATTTTGGCTTTGTGGTTTTACAATAAAATCCTGAAGCAGTGTTGAGGTAGGTAGGAATAAGGAGTAATGGTTAAACATCGAACTAAACAGCTAACGCAAAAACCGGTAATTCATTTTCAGGTAAGTTGTTAAAGAAATGCTGCAATAGAACAGAAGACATTTATATGACATTTCAATAAAGGTCGTATCCAATTGTAATCGATGGGATGGTTCTTTTATCCGACGAATCGTTACTGCTGCTTCCTTAGTTTAAAACCGCAATAGCTATCGCTGATCACTGATATGGATGTTGAAAACTCTTATGGCAAACAAAACTTCTCTCCCTACATTTGCACCGATTTGGTTCCCGAATTTAAACATCGGGATGAAAAGGGAAACCGGTGAAAGTCCGGTGCTATCCCCGTAGCTGTAAGGCCGGTGAGTTGTCAATAGTGAGTGGTGAGTACTTACTCAGTATTCACCACTCACTACTCACAAGTTGAATCTGCACACCACTGTTGTTCAATCAATGGGAAGGTGTTCAACAAGAGGCCAAGCCAGAAGACCTGCCACATCAAGCAAACATTATTCAGTGCTTTCGGGTGAAAAGCTGAAGTGTAAAAGTCAACCGACGTTTATATTTCTTCGCCGTTGCTGGTGTCTCCACCAACAACTCTTTCAACGGAATCAGTCACTAAAAAATTTTTCAAAGATGAAAAAGAAAATTTTTATTGTGGCTGCTGTCTTATTCAGCAGTCGGCTTATGGGTCAATCCTGGAATGATTCGGTGGTCATTAGAATGGATGAATTTCCGTATTCTACCCTTGACCGCGTGATTGTAACCGCCCGTAAAACGGAACAGCGACAGAACTCCACCGGCAAGGTCACCAATGTGATTCTTCCCTCACAAATTGAACAAAGCAAAGGGAAAACGATTTCTGAAGTGTTGAATACGGTTTCAGGAATTAGCATAAATGGAGCAAATAATACTGCTGGCACCAACCAAACCGTAAATCTTCGTGGCGCATCCGCGGGAAATATATTGATACTGCTTGATGGAGTCCCGGTTAACGACCCATCGGTTATCACCAATTACTATGATTTAAACCTGATCCCCATTGACCAGGTAGAAAAAATAGAAATAGTAAAGGGGGGCCAGTCCACATTATATGGCTCGGATGCTGTGGCCGGCGTGATCAATATCATTACCAAAAAAGCAAAAAGAAAACCCGCCGCAATGAATGTTTCCGCAAGCGCGGGAAGCTACTCCACATTCAGGAACAACATTGGTATTAGCGGAACGAAAAAAAGAGTTAGTTATAATGTACAATACAGCAATGTATTTTCAAATGGGTTTTCCGCAGCTTATGACAGCGCCGGCAATAAGAATTTTGATAAAGATGGGTTCCGTCAACATGCCGTTTACGCCGGCTTGCGATGGCTGATAACACGAAGATTATTGGGAAAATTAAATGGGCGGTACACTCATTATAAGACAGATGTTGATGCCGCAGCATTCAGAGACGACAAAGATTTTATCTCTGCCAGCAAGAACTTCCAGGCCGGCGCGGGTTTTACTTATGAACTGGTAAATGGGAATGTTAATCTCAACTATTTCTATAATAAAGTTGTACGTACTTACACTGATGATTCTACAGACAGAAGCAATCCGTTTTCCTATTATTCCGACAGCAAATATGAAGGTATCACGCAGTTTGCCGAATTATACAGCACCAATAAATGGGATAATGTTGAACTATTGGCAGGAGTTGATTTCAGAAGTAATAAAACCAACCAGGATTATTTTTCATTCGGTCCTTTTGGGCCATATAGGAATTCACTGAAAGATACGCTGGCCAACATGTGGCAACTCAGTCCTTATGCTTCGGCTGTTGTCAGGAGTGATGTGGGGTTGACTATCGAGGGAGGGCTGAGATGGAATTATCACTCGGAATATGGAAACAATCTTACTTACACATTTAATCCCACCTACCTTATCGATGATAAACTCAAATTATTCGGCAATCTCTATTCATCTTATAAAACGCCGACGCTATACCAGCTATTTGATGAATTTGCCGGTAATAAGAACCTTAAGGCTGAAAGGTCGCTGATGGTAGAAGGGGGAGCAGAGTATTTTTTTCATTCTGATTTCAGGACAAGGCTGGTCTATTTTTACCGGGATACAAAGGATGCTATACAATTCCTGCTTATTGATCCGAATTTTTTTACTTATCAATACCGCAACATCAACCGGCAGAAAAACAGGGGACTGGAATGGGAAGCTACCTACAATATCGGTCATTGGCAGTTTGAAGCCAACTATACTCATGTGTCCGGAAAAACAATTTCTCCTTATGATGAAACGGGAACTTCACTTGGAAAAGATACGAGCTATAGCAATTTATACCGCGTGCCCAGGAATGTGTTGAATTTTTCGGCAGGCATTGGCATAAAGAAATTGTTCATTAAGGCGCAGTTAAGAGCGGTAAGCAAGAGATTGGAGCCTGTTTATGCCAGCGCTCCGAAAACACTGAGTAGTTATTATACTGTTGATCTATACGGCGATTATAATTTTTCCGCTAAATGGAAACTGTTTATAGATCTGAAAAATATCACCAACCAACGATATTTCGATGTGTTTGGTTACAATTCGAGGAGATTTAATTTTATGACCGGTTTAAGCGTTAATCTGTAATTGCATGTGTCTTCATGAAACTAAAAATTGTCAGCGGTGTAACGCCGTATTTGAATGTAAGCCCGGTTCAGTTACCCAATGCCAATGTTTTGACGTGAATTTGTCTGTGGAACAGAAAGCATATATGGAGCAACTTTACAATGACTGTCTCTGCAGGAACTGTTTGTTGCAACTGAAAGAGGAGTTTGAGCTGTTTAAAGAAAAATACATTTTTCTTTAAGGCGATTTCGGCTGGAACGAGTAGTGGGTTAGTTTGAATTTGCCACGGATGCACGGATTAAAGTCGCATTCTGAAACTCCGTGCATCCATGGCTTCTGTTTAAGAAGTTTAATGCATCATTTTTCAAACTGTGCCACTACCCGGGAACGGGATCATGAAAGAACCTTAATGAAGAACTTACCTTTGCCGAAACAGCTTATATGAATATTGATCCAAAGGATCTGCTGACCGTAACATTTACTTTATTCGCGATCATAGATATTCTGGGTTCTATTCCGATCCTCATTTCACTTAAAGAAAAGATGGGTGGGATCAACGAACTAAAAGCCACCCTGATATCAGGTGCCTTAATGATCGTTTTTCTTTATGGAGGGGAGATTTTTTTGAATGTGCTGGGCCTGGATGTAAAATCATTTGCCGTAGGCGGTTCTATTGTCATTTTTATACTGGGTCTTGAAATGGTACTCGGTGTTGAATTCTTCAAGAGTGAAAAAAACATTAAAGCGGCCACGGTAGTACCCATCGCCTTTCCACTGATTGCGGGATCGGGAACACTTACCACGGTTATGTCATTGAAGGCTAACTATGGACCCGCTACTTTATTGATTGCTATATTAATCAATCTTGTCATCGTATATTCTGTATTGAAGTCCCTGGGATATATTGCCCGGTTACTCGGGCCGGCAGGTTTGATCGCAGTACGTAAATTTTTTGGCGTAATATTGCTGGCTATTGCCGTTAAGATCTTTACCACAAATGCCCATGGTTTGATACAGTAGTCGTTCGTCCTGACTCAGGACTCCTTCTCAACCCGGCCTCGTAGTACAATGGATAGTATAAGAGCCTCCGAAGCTCCAGATGCAGGTTCGATTCCCGCCGAGGCTACTTTTAA
>JANWHX010000143.1 GCA_025450235.1 Chitinophagaceae bacterium
GCATTGCCCATATAGAAGCCGGAGAAATACGGGAACACAAGCATCCCCGATTTACTTAATGATGTAATTCCTAATCTTGCTGGATCATATCCACTATTGATAATTTTAAACGCCTGGTTGCCTGTACTATTGGCGGTGAATAGTTTTGTTGTTCTGTCCGATTCGTAATACTTGAATTGCGTTATAGAATGACCTGCTTTGCTGCTGCCTAATTGCAATCCGAATGTATTGCTGAACCCTGAAAATGTATTTATACTGTCTTTATCCGGTATCTTCATTCCACTTCCACCTAAAAGTAATTGTGACGCTGATGGACGCAAATAAATATTGTCTTTAGATGCGAATATGGCTCCATGAGTGCCGCCATAAGCCACTGAAAACTGGTTCAGCATGTTTGCAGCCTGTCCACCTTCCGAATAATCCCCGTAAAAATTGCTTGTAGCGGACATACTTGTTACAACGTAGCTGCCCGTTATCCAATAGGTCGCCGCGGCATTCCATTGAGCGGGAGCAATTGTGCCAAATACCGTTGCATTTTCAATCCAATATTGATTCCAGTTTGCACTAACGGTGGGTTCTATACCTGAATGGTTCGGATATTTGATCGCCTGGTAAACTTTTCCGTTATAAGTACACCAGCTTTTACTGTACGAAGATGCAGCTCGTACACCGTTAAATGCAGTATGGCAATTGTAATAACTATTCCCTAAAAAAGAGTTATCCAATACACCACACATTCCATTCGTTGAGAAGTTACATGAATAAACTCCCACGTTATTGCTTTCTGCCCCTGATAAAAACAGTCCATTTCTTGCATTGTAAAATCCTGTACAGTTTATGAGCATCGAATTGTTAGCATTGCCTGAGTCGTTTGTCTGGAAGCGGAATCCATCGCCCCCAAAATTTTCTACAGCAACATTCTCCGCAAATATTTTTGTATTCGTGAATATCCCGTGTGCTGAACTATCTGTGGATTGTCCAAAATTTCTTAAGAACAGATTCTTTAAAATTACGCTTCGTGCACCGGCGTTTTTCTTATCGGCAAGTATGACAATCCCCTTTGTGTTCCCGGCATAAATGAACCTTACTTCCTGGTAGGGGAACATTCCACTGCCTTCCCCTAAAATATTCACTGAGTTTTTTATAATAATAGGACCATCCATTTTATACGTTCCGCCGGGAATAATTACATTACCGTAGCCATAAACATTGAGATAACTATTATTCTTTATTGGGTTCGCGACTTGTAAAGCCGTATTTATGATTGATGAAACATCTGCGCTGCCATCTCTCTTTGCGCCGAACCAAAGTATATTCACTTCACGATCAACGATTCTTTCAAACCGTCCGTTCGCATCACCGTATGGCTTAATAATTGTTCCGCTGTTATCTAACTTCGTACTTGTGTCAACAAACAAAAACCAACCACCTCCGCCATCATTAGGTGAATAGTAACCGCTTACATAAACCTGCCTGTTTCTGTAAAAAATATTTGTATCGTTTACATCAAGGGTTCTCAGTTCTTCTATTGAAGACACGCTTTTCAATTCCTGTGAAAAAGACATCAATGGAAAGAGAAGGAAAATGATAGTTGATTTCATAAAATTGCTACTCAATATTATTAAAGAAAAAAGAATTACGATTGCCCGGGCATGACTCCCCCGCCTGTTATTTCTAACATAGATAATAGCGGAACCGGCCTGACATCGGGTATTTAAAGTATAGCCGACATCTTGTGCCTGTTGTCACATGGTTTAGGATCATTACATGAGTAGCGGCATTGAATTGTGGGTAGTGTATTGAAGACAATGGTGGCGGCCGCCAGGGCCGCTTATTCAACGGTAGCCTGCCTTTGACAAGCTAATCTAATGATAATTTGAATGCAATTACACTGATACGGAAATTTTTTTAGCGATTGGGTATTGGCTTCATATCGGCGTTTTTGCCACGATGACTGAAGAATAAACATTAAAAATTTACAGACAGCGTTTTATAGCATAAATTAGAGTGTCATTGTACAAATTAAAAAAAGAATTCAATGACCCAGGCTCGCCAGCTCGCCGCTATTATGTTCACCGATATAGTCGGTTACACCGCCATGATGCAGGCTAATGAGGAAAAGGCTGTGGCGGTGATTAAGCATTATAACTCGACACTTGAAAAATTAGTACGCCAATTTAATGGGCAAGTATCAAATTATTATGGCGACGGCAGTCTTTGTATCTTTCACAGCGCCACCGATGCGGCCAATTGTTCACTGGATCTGCAAAAAGAGTTGAAGAATGATCCGCGGGTTCCATTGCGTATCGGCCTACACATCGGCGAAGTTTTTTTCGAGAATGAAAAAACACTGGGTGATGGAGTGAATGTGGCTTCAAGAATCCAGTCACTTGGCCAGGAAAATACGATCCTGGTTTCTGGTGAATTTTATGATAAGATAAAAAATAATCCTTCCTTTTCCACGATCTCGCTTGGTCAATTCGATTTTAGAAATGTAGCTAAACCATTGGAAGTATTTGCGCTCAGCAATGAAGGATTATTTGTTCCGCAACGGAGCAAGATGGAAGGGAAGCTGAAGAAAAAATTCAGAAAGACACAAGTCATTACCGCAACATGTTTGATTATACTTCTTGCCGGTTTTTTAATTTACAACACATTCTTTACAAAGAAGGCTGAATCCCGGTCAAACGACCAATCCATTGCCGTACTTCCCTTTGTCGATATGAGTCCGGCTAAGGACCAGGAATACTTCAGTGAAGGTATGAGTGAAGAATTATTAAACCTTTTGTCGAAAATTCAGGATCTAAAAGTGATCTCACGCACTTCATCCTTTTCCTTTAAAGGGAAAAACATGGATGTCCGGAAGATTGGCGAGAGCCTGGGTGTTGCCAATATCCTGGAAGGCAGCATACGCAAGTCGGGTAATACGATCCGCATTACGGTGCAGCTGATCGAAACCCGAAAGGGTACCCATCTTTGGTCTGAAACATATGATCGGGAGCTGCAGGACGTATTTGTATTACAAGATGAAATTTCAAAGATGATCGTTGATATTTTAAAGATCAAGCTGAGCGGTAAACAAGCAAACCAGTTAGCTGGAAGTTTCACAAAAAATCCTGAAGCCCATGAGGACTATCTGAAAGGGCGCCATCACTGGAACACCAGGACAGAGGAAGGCATAAAAAAGGCAATTGGATATTTTGAAAATGCGATAAAGAAGGATTCCAACTATGCGGCAGCATACTCGGGATTGGCAGACACCTATCTTACTCTTTATGACTATGAGTTGATATCATTTGATGAATCAACTTCAAAAGCGAAAGATGCGGCTCAGCGGGCATTAAAGATTAATGAAAATCTTGCCGAGGCCCATAATTCTCTTGCACACATCGACCTGCATGAATGGCGATGGAAAAGTGCAGAAGAGGGTTTCCGGCGGGCCATTGATTTAGATCCGGGCTATATACTGGCTCACCATTGGTATGCCCTCTGCCTGACAGCAATAGGAAAAACAAATGAAGCAGTCACCCAGATGGAGAAAGCAAGGGAGCTTGATCCACTTTCGACCCGGATTAATGCTGATCTCGGGATGGCCTATCTTTCGGCGGGCAGGTATGATGAGGCAATTGCGCAGGAGCAAAAAACGTTGGAGCTGAATCCGAGGTCAGCAGGTGCCCGCTGGATACGCGGCATGGCTTACCAGCAAAAAAAAATGTTTGAGCAGGCGATTAAAGATTACCAATCTGCATTAGAACTTTCACCAAACAATCCAAATTTTCTCGCCGCTCTTGGACATGTTCATGCATCAAACGGAAATACTTTGGCGGCAAATAAAATTCTGGATACTTTATTTGTTGTGAACAAACAGGAACCTGTAT
Source organism: Chitinophagaceae bacterium (assembly GCA_025450235.1). GTDB lineage: Bacteria > Bacteroidota > Bacteroidia > Chitinophagales > Chitinophagaceae > VBAT01. Next base: position 3,879 of record JANWHX010000143.1, read on the forward strand.
CTCCATTTTTTTTCGCTCTTGTTTATGCCGGACTTAATGATAAAGAGAATGCTTTGAAGTGGCTGGAAAAAGCTTACGAAGAAAAATCAGGTTCAGTACGTTACCTGAAGATGGAACCACGTTTGCAGAATATGCGCAATGAAACACGTTATACTGCACTCATGAAAAAAATCGGGTTGGAAAAATGATGGATTCATGAAAGGAGATAGTAATTTTTTGAGATTGTGAGCTGAACGTCCATAAACTAAGACTGATTTCTTCATTTCTTCCGAATACAGCCATGTCCTCATCTAAAAATCGATTTGAAACAGGCCAAAATGACCCGGACAAGATGAAGGCGGATAATTTCAATTTTACTGTAAGATTAATGAGCGAAAATATCGGCAAAATCATTAATTTACATACCATTCCATCCGCGCTTCCTGTTGAACGAGCCTTTCCAAATAAAATCTCTGATTATCCTTTCTTGCGGGCTTTCAATATCCTTCCCATTGTTAACTTTATAATGTGCTTATGCATCATCCCACCTTATCTCTTCATGCTTGCCGGCTTTTCAAGAAAGTTAGGCTGGATAAGGCCAGGTTTTATTTCAAACTGTATTTTCTATTATCCGCTTCGCTGGTGACGGCCGTATTGCTTCAGGCGCAATGGTCCAACAGTGAGCCGATTTCTCTCAGCTCCGGTCTCCATCCCAATATAGTTAGTGACGGCGCCGGGGGCCAGATTGTTGCTAATTATACAGCGGCATCGATAAATATGGTGAAACTAAATTCGGCAGGAGTAGGTCAATGGACGGCTGCAATCATTCCCATCGTATATGGACAACTAGTACCTGTTGCAATGACAACTGACGGCGCAGGAGGTGTTATTGTTGCCTGGACAGCCTATGACAACGATTACAACATTTATGCTCAGCGGATCGATGCAAATGGTGAAACGCGATGGTCATCGCCCCGAACAGCGGTTTGTACAGGCGAAGGAGATCAATTGAAAGCTTCAATCGTAAGTGATGGTCAGGGTGGTGCCATCATTTGCTGGTATGATCACAGGAATGGGAAGGGTGTTTATGCACAACGGCTCAATGCAGCAGGGGTAGCGCAATGGGCAACGGACGGAGTATTAGTTACACCATCAACAGAAGATCCTGAAAATGACGACGACTATGGCCCTGCAATGGTTAGCAACGGAGCAGGAGAAGCGACCATCGCATGGACACAAGATGTAAGTGGCCGCAGTGATATTTTTGCTCAGCGTTTAAATGGATCAGGAACTCGCCAGTGGCCTGTTGCAGGGGTAAAGCTCACCACAAGCGCAGGAACATATCCTTTTTTATTGAATGATGGTTCAGGTGGAAACATTATTGTTTGGAAAGGCAATA
>JANWHX010000144.1 GCA_025450235.1 Chitinophagaceae bacterium
ACGGAAGTGGTAATGATCCGGATGGTACGATAGTAAGCTATGCATGGACCCGTGTAAGCGGACCGACTGGGTATACGCTGGCGAACACCAGTTCTGCTACAACCGGTTTATACAATCTTGTACAGGGAACGTATGTATTCAGGTTAACTGTTACCGATAATCGCGGTGCTACGGCAACCGACAATGTTTCGGTTACGGTAAATCCAATACCACCACCTGCCGGTAATCAACCGCCGGTCGCAAGAACAGGAAATGATATTGTGATAACGTTGCCGGTTAACTCAGCACAATTGCATGGTAACACGTCATCAGATCCCGATGGAGTCATTGTTTCCTATTTATGGACGCTGCTGTCCGGACCATCACAACCAGTGATCGCAGATAAGTTTGCAGCCATTGCCACTGTATCAAACCTGACAACAGGTATATATACATTTGAGCTGAAGGTGACAGATGATGACGGGGCGATATCTGCAAAGACGATGAAGGTGACCGTCGAAAACCAGCAGAGCCAGCTCGCCATTTTCAAAATTTACCCAAATCCCGCTTCCAGTGTACTGAACATGCAATATGTTTCCAATGTAAACGGTAAATTCCGGATTACTATCTATGATGCTCAACGGAGATTAATAAGAAATGAAGTGATAGAAAAAACACAAGTGTCGATTACAAAGACAATAGATATAAATAGGTATACAGCGGGTGCTTACTTCATCCAGATTGTTTCACTTGATAATGGCCAAAAATCAGAGAAGCAGTTTGTGAAGATGTAATGAACTAAGCAATCGGGGTCGGTTTTTTCGAATGCATTAGTCAGGTTTTGATCGTACGGCCTTCATAGCTTGTGCATCCGCCAAAGCTTCGGCGACACGCGGACGGCGACGGCGTCTAAACAGATTTTCTATCCGCGCCTTTGGCGGGACAAGTTGTGAAATCCTATGTTTCTATGTACCTACCGTGCCTGCGCTGCTGCTTCGGCCTTGCTTCGCCGTAGCTACGCGAAGGCACAGCAGGCAGGTGTGGTTCAAATATTTGTTTGCTGCTATATCAGGATAGTCAATCTATTTTCGAATTTATTTGCTCCCGAAGCTTCGGTATTGTGTCCTGGAACTTAACTTAAAACTTATCTTCCATCGTCCATAAGACGAAGTCTTGATTAATTCACTTAATCTAAAATGGTTCATCAAAAATTTCAAATAAATATCCTGTTTCCGTAACTATAGTTTTCCCGAAACTCTTTCGGGGTGCAGCCTTTTTTCTTTTTGAACAGGCGGTTGAAGTTGGAGATATTATTAAAGCCGCAATTGTATGCTACTTCAGAAACCGACTGGGTAGTATCAATTAAAAGTCTTGAAGCATGACCGAGTCGCATTTCAAGGAGGCTATCCATAAATGTGATACCGGTGCGGGTTTTAAAAAAACGGCTGAATGACACATCGGTCATGTTGGCCAGCTTTGCGACCTCCGTCAGCGAGATCTGCTTCTGAAAATTCTGGTTCATATAATCAACCGCTTTCCCGATACGGCGGCTATTATAAGAAAACTCAACGTTATTGAAAGTGGAATCCGATAATGTGTGCATATTCCTGGAAATTGAAAGATCATGCAGGATAGACATCAGCTCGAGTACGGAATCAAAGCCTTGTTTTTGATTTAATACCAGTAACCGGGGGGTTATCTGCTCAATAGTTTGCCTGGAGAATTGAATACCCCGGGCAGATCGTTCCAGCATGTTCCGGATAAAGCCTAACTGGTTTCTTCTTAAAAGTTTTTCATCAAACAGATCTTTATGAAACTGAATGGTGACCTCCCTGATGTCTTTACTCGTACATTTATGAGTTTGCCATACATGCGGAAGGTTGGATCCAACCAGCACCAGTTCAGCGTCTTCAATTTCTCCAATATGATCGCCAACAACTCTTCTCGCTCCTTGGCCATTCAAAATAAAATTGAGCTCAAGTTCTTCATGACTATGCAGGGGGAAATCAAATTCGGATTTTATCCGGGTAAAAATGGTGAAGCAATCACTGCTGGTAAGTGGAGTGATCTCCCGCAGAATATTTGTTTGCATGACACTTATTATTGGATAAAATTATAAAAAATAAGATAAAATAGTATTAATAAAAAAATACTTTGTCACTTTTCGCCTCTTCCATCCATGTACGGCAACAAGGGTATAGAAAACCAGGGGAGGAACCGGGGAAGATAAAGCATTAGTTTTTGCTAAAATAGTATTAGTTCGAGGTGTGCCAAAAAAAGTACATTTGGCAAAATACTCTTGCTATATGAGAAAAGAATTGTTCTACCGGACAACTGCGGTTATCTGTGCGTTCATTTTCACTACTACTATTGCCTTAGCTCAAACAAAAACTGTTACTGGAGTTGTTAATGATGAGGCCGGCAAGCCTTTGGCCGGTGCAACTGTTAGCCAGGTGGGTGGAAAAGCGGCAGCCATAACCATAACTGATAAAGATGGATCTTTCAGTCTGGAAGTTGCTGCCAATACGAAAATGCTGATGATTTCTTACGTGGGTATGGAATCACTGGAAATAGCCATCGGTAACCGGTCAAACATTCCGGTAACATTGAAAGCAACTGATGCCAGGCTCGGTGAGGTGGTTGTCATTGGATATGGCAGAGCAAAAAGAGCTAACCTGACAACGGCACAAACAAGCGTTTCAGCAAAGGACATAGAAAAAACAGTAAACACTACAATAGAGCAAGCTATTCAAGGTCGTTCGGCCGGTGTATATGTCACTCAAAATACAGGGCAACCCGGCGGTGGCATGTCTGTAAATATTCGTGGCATAAACTCCCTTGGACGTACACAGCCCCTTTATGTAATTGATGGAGTTCAGACACAGGTCAGTCAGGATGTTTCGTTTGGTACTTCAAGTACCAGTAACCCATTAGCAGGTTTAAATCCTTCGGATATTGAAGATATACAGATCCTCCAGGGACCATCGGCAACGGCTATTTATGGTTCCAGTGGCACTAACGGAGTTATCCTGATTACTACAAAACGCGGAAAGGCCGGCGATATGAAGATCAACTATGTTTATCAATACAATCTTCAAACTCCTCCGGAAAATCTGGATGTAATGAATTTGTCCCAGTATGCACAGATGGTTAAAGAATACCATTCGCTCGCGGGAGGCACAACCCCGGGTGAATTTTTAGATCCTTCATTATTAGGCGAGGGCACTGACTGGCAGGACGAGTTGTATAATAATGCAGCAATGAACAAACACCAATTGAGCTTGAGTGGCGGATCCAATAATACTACATACTATGCGTCCGGTGAATATCTGAAACAGGAAGGTGTTGCAGAGGGCTCTGGATTTAACCGATTTGGGTTCAGATTAAACTTAGATAACAAACCCAGGGAATGGGTAACGATCGGAGTTAATCTCAACTTTAATCAGACAGATGAAAAGCTAACTACGACTAACTACGGGGACGCAGCAAGTCCGCTTATTGCAAATGCTCTAAGGCTGACGCCGCAAATACCTGTTACAAACCTGGATGGATCATGGGGTGGAAGCGACCCGGTAAATGGTGCTAATCAATTTGCGCCGGTTAACCCGATAGCGCTGGCAAATCTCATAACCAATAACAATATGAGAAGGCAGTTTTTGGGAGGTTTGAACATTGGGTTGACACTGGCAAAAGGACTGGTGTTCAGAACCTCGCTTAATGGAAGTGCCGGCAATGGTATTTCTACTTATTACACGCCCACTTATACTATTGACCAATGGCATTATAATCTGAATGCTTCTTTGCAAAACGGAACCTATTCAAGCTGGTATTGGAACTGGAACCAGCAGTTGGAATATACAAGGCAAATAGAAAAGCATAATTTCATGATAATGGCGACTCATGAAGCCCAGGAGTCGGAATGGAAGGCTATATCCGTTGGAAGAACGGGTTTTCTTACAAATAATATTTTTGATGTTAATGCCGGAGATCCCTTATCTGCCACCAATGGAGGTGGAACCTATCCCTGGTCAATGGAATCATACCTCGGCAGGGTTACTTATAATTATGACAACCGTTATTTATTAAATGCTACTCTCAGAGCGGATGGTTCTCCAAATTTTGGCCCAAAGAATAAATGGGGGTATTTCCCTTCTCTTTCTGCTGCATGGAGAGTGAGCCAGGAAAAATTCTTTGATGTCGAATTCATAAGTGAGCTGAAACTAAGATATGAAATGGGATTAACCGGTAACCAGGGATCTGATAATGGCGTTTATCCGACATTAGCGACTGACGCAACTGTATGGGGTGCTGGCTTCCTGACAGGGAACCTGGTTGATCAAAGTTTTCAATGGGAAGAAACGATGACGCCCTACAATATTGGTTTAAACATTGGCTTTTTAAAAAACAGGTTTTCCATTGAGGCGGATTATTATAAAAAAAATACTGATAATCTGATTATGCGGGCCAGTTTGCCATGGTACCAGGGCACAAATGGTAGCCCCGGCTCGGTGGCAGCTCCGCTGACGAATTTTGGCTCTTTACAGACAAAAGGATGGAACCTGACATTTCTTACCACTAATATTCAAACCAAGGAATTCAAGTGGGAATCAAACCTGAACCTGTCTCATTTTAAAACCGAAGTTACCGGGCTGACTACAAATTTCGCGGCTGTAGATAGAGTATCCTGGTGGATGAACAACTGGACACAACGTGCAGCGCCTGGCTTTGCTCCATGGTTGTTCAGGGGATACATTGAAGAAGGATTATTCCAGTCAACAGATGAAATTAATAAGAGTGCTGTACCTGTTGACAATAACGGAGTCAGGAGACCCACTGATCCGAATAACGGTATTTGGGTGGGTGATGTAAAATATAAAGACATAATGAATATTGATGTCAATAATAACGGCAAAATAGATGACAATGAAAAAGTAATTGATGTAAATGATATGACCAATATTGGAAACCCATGGCCAACGTTAACCGCCGGGTTTAGCAATAATTTTTCCTATAAAGGTTTTGATCTGAGCATACTTTTTACGGCAACGTTCGGCAATGATGTTTATAATTTTATAGCTGCTCAAAACAGTAATCCGAATAACGTTAACCTGAGCAGGAACTTTTTTGTTGATGCAATGAACTATGCAAAACTGGTTGATAAAAACGGTGTTGTAAGTATTTCAAATCCCGACACGAGAATTCCACGCATTACCAACAACCCGATTGCATCCGATAATAACTATGGAAAGATCACAGACAGGTTTGTTGAAGATGGTTCCTATGTGAGGTTAAAGAATGTTTCTCTTACCTACAGCATTCCTGCCAATATTTTGAATCATACAAAAGTCATAAAAGGATTACGGATTACTGTTGGGGCTCAAAACGTATTTACGTTCACTAATTATAAGGGGTACGATCCTGAAGTGGGAGCTTATGTAGGTACTGGCGCCTCCGGTGGTGGCCAGGGAAACCAGGCGGTGGGAATTGATTTTGGGCGTTATCCTTTAACCCGAATGTTTACAACTACTTTAAATGTAAATTTCTAAACCTATTGATATGAATAATATAAAACGCATAAATTATCTGGCCAGCTTAATGTTTGCCCTCACAATCGCAGCAAGCTGTAAAAAAGACTTTTTGGATCAGCCACCTCAAAGTTCGGTTACCGCCAGTACCTTTTATAAAACCGATGACCAGGTGATGGCAGGTACCAGTTTACTGTACAGCAAGGTCTGGTTCGACTATAATGACAAAGCCATGTACAATCTCGGAGATTTCAGGGGAGGTACAGCTTTTTCAGCCTGGAACGACAGAGGTAATGTTTTATTTAATACGACAGGTGATAATGGAGAAAATGGCGCTTCATGGCGTGCATTCTTTAATGTCGTAGCTCAGTCAAATTTGACCATTTACAATATAAATACATACTCGGGAGGTGGTGTTTCTCCCCAGGTGAAAAAAACGGCAATCGCCGAAGCAAGATTTATGAGAGCATTGGCTTACCGGTTTCTTGTAATGAACTGGGGTCCGGTTCCGATTATTGAAAACAATCTCGACGTTCTTTTTGATACTTCCATCAGGAGAAATACAGTTACAAGTGTTTGGCGTTTTATAACAAGGGAAATGCGTGCAGCTGCTGAGGATTTACCCAACACGCCATCCCAGGAAGGAAGACTTACCAAGTGGTCGGCAGAAGGGATGTTAGCCCGTTTTTACCTGACAAGGGCAGGTGTTGAAGGTACGGGTGGTGCGCGGAAGCAGCAGTTCCTCGACAGCGCCAAATACTATTCGCAAAGAGTGATCACGATGAGTGGCCGCAGTTTATTACCGAATTATGCAAACCTGTTCAAATATCCGTATGATAATAACGTAGAGTCTTTGTTTGAATTGCAATGGGTTTTCTCGGGACCGAATGTATGGGGCACCAATAACAGCATGCCGGAATACCTTGCTTATAACCCGGATATTTCATTTGGAGGCTGGGGTGGTGATAAAGGTGCTACGTGGTGGTTGATGTCCCAATATGATGGTTTTGTTCTGCAGCCAAATGGTACTTTAAAAGGCAGAACTTTAGATCAGCGATTACAGGCCACGTTCATGTTGCCGGGATTTCTTTACAATGAGATCACTAAAGTTAGTGACAGGACGAAACTTATTTATCCCGCGACCGGTACCGACAATAACTTTTTGGCTGTAAAAAAATATGTGATCGGCTCTCCAATAGACCTGGCAGGAATAGCTTCACAACAACACTATCCGAATAATACGTACATGATGCGTTTGGCAGAACAGTACATGATTTATGTAGAAGCTTCGATGGGTAGCAGCGGTACTACGTCGGACGCTACTGCTATTGAATACTTCAATAAAGTACATACAAGAGCAGGACTCCCTCCTTATGAGGTAGCTGGTCCTAATGGAAGCGGACCACTTACGCTTGATAAGCTTTTTACCGAAAGATTTAAAGAGTTTGCCATGGAGGGTATGTCCTGGTATGATTTGGTCAGTCTTCACTATTGGAATCCTTCAAAAGCATTTTCAATTCTGAATTCGCAGGACAGGGGATTATTTTTTACTGCACCCGATCAAATGCCAAATCCCACCCAATGGACAATTACAAAAACTTCATGGTTTAGCGAAAGAACAATTATTGCGAATGAAGGAAACTTCCTTTTACCAATACCAAATGCAGAGTTGAGCCAGGCACCTAACCTGCAGCAACCCGCAGTAGATTATCCATAAACCCTGTAAAACATTTTTTAATAAAAGAAAAGAAATGAAAATGAAATCGATAAATAAAACCTTACTGATACTGCTCGTGGCAGTTGGAGGCATTTTTACTTCCTGCACAAAGGAAGATGATGAATCTACCGGCACACCTTCGATTAGTTATGTAAGAATAACAAGACCGGAGTCATCCGACTCTTTGCTTATCGGGGCAGGCCAGGGCCAGCTTATTGCAATTGTTGGTAACAACTTGAAAAATACTGTTCAGGTTTGGTTCAATGACCAGCAGGCAAGACTGACACCCACATATATCACCAATACTTCACTTCTTGTTGTGGTACCCAGTCAAATACCAATTGCTGTCAACAATAAAGTGAAGCTTATTTTCAAAGATGGTTCTCAACTGCTGTATGATTTCGAAGTACAGATAAGTGAACCGGTAATCAATGGTATGGTTAGCGAGTTTGTCAACGTGAACGACGTGGCGACCATAAGAGGTAATTACTTCTACGAACCATTAACGGTAAAGTTTGCCGGGGGAGTAACCGGAACTCTCGTTTCTGTTTCTGCTAACGCTCAGGAGATCCAGGTAAGAATACCGGCGGGCGCGCAACCGGGACAGATAACGATCACTACCAACTTCGGAGAAACGAAATCAAATTTCTGGTTTAGAGACAACAGGAATTTACTCATCCACAATGATCCCTGGACAGGTTGGTGGGGACAAGGAAACGTCGTAAGCGCCACTGATCCTTTGGCTATCAGCGGCAACTTCACAAGGATCAAACAAAATATTGGTGCATGGGCATGGACCGAATGGATTGGTGGCAAAGAAGATGCTTTGGCAACAAGTCACAACCTGCCTGATGATGCCGTTTTGAATCCTGACAAATACAATTTGAAATTTGAGATCAATACATTGAAACCTTTCAATGGAAACAGGATCAAAATCATGATCGGCCAGGTGAATGGTCCCGATCCTAACTGGGACACTGAGCCCTACTATTGGGAACCACCTTTTAATACTGGTGGTACATGGCAAACAGTGGTAATTCCTTTCAATGAAGTGGTAGCTCATTATACTACAAATTGGGGAGTACGGCCGCAAGGGTACGGTGTCAAAGTTTGGTTCCATGGTCCCGGTACCGTGGATGCAGATATTGCTTTTGACAATTTAAGAGTAGTTCCAAAAGTTATTCCATAAATGAAATATTACCGAACTGTATAATAAATCAATCATAAGTAATGATAACTACATTTAATAAAACACTGCTTACTCTAATATGCCTGTCGATGTCAGTTCTAATGCTGGTATCATGCGATAAAAATGACGACGACGCGACAACATCCGATCAGGTAGTGTTATTAAGTTTCGGGCCCACCGGTGCAAAGCACGGTGACACATTGCGCTTCATAGGGCATAACCTGGACAAAGTCAGTTCCATTAAGTTTACCGGCAATGCGGCTGTCGTTGACCAGGCAAATTTTAAAACGCGTACACCCGACTTGATTTTGCTGATTGTACCTCAGGCGGCAGAAAAAGGTTATGTAACATTAGTGACATCACAGGGCGACATAGTAACAAAAACACAATTCAATTTATCTGTGCTGACTACTGTTGCTTCCATCACTGCCCAGGCCCGCCCCGGTGAAAATGTTACCATTAATGGTACCTATTTGAATTGGGTGACAAGTGTTACGTTTGTCCGTGATAAAGTCGTTCAGACTTTTGTGAGCAAATCATATAACCAGCTGGTGGTAAAAATACCCGATGACGCTGAAACCGGCCCGCTGGTCCTTAGATATCTCGGTACGGACTCAGGTAACGTGCAGACGACTGATACTTTACGTGTGACATTGCCGCTTTCTACAACCTTTGCGCCCAATCCCGTCAAACATCAAACAAATGTCACCATTACAGGTACTAACCTCGATCTTGCCCGGAAGGTTTCTTTTACCGGGGTGTCAACGCCGGTTACAACTTTTGTCAGTCAATCGCCAACACAACTGGTAATAAAAGTTCCAGCTGCAACGCGGAAAGGTAAAGTGACGTTAGAAGCAGCTTCGGGAGTTCAAACTGTTTCAGCCAATGATTTGGATGTAGTCTTGCCTACAGTTACTAATATGACCCCCAATCCGATCGATCCGGGAACAAATGTTACCGTTACAGGAACAAATCTCGACCTCGTTACTTCAATTACATTTGAGAACAGGCCCGCTGTTACAACATTTGTAAGCCAATCGGCTACACAGATCGTTGCTACCACTCCTGTGGGAATGGCAAGCGGTAAAATAACATTGGCTGTGCTTAATTCAACGGTCACCGTTCAGTCCGCAAATATTTTAACAATAACCGGCGGTCCTCCTCCACCTACCGTTGCACTTCCTTTTTATGACGAAGGCGTTACTACCAACTGGACGAGTACTGGTTGGATTGGCGGCGGATGGGGAGGTACAGTAGATTATAATAATGGAACACCCGTAAGAGTCGGAGCAAAGTCCGCCAAAATTGCTTATGCGGGTGGGTACGGTTCGCCAATGCAACTGGGGGGTAACAATATAAATATGTCATCCTATACCACGTTTAAGATTTCTATTTATGGATCAGCTGGTACTGCGGGCAAAAAAGTTAAGCTTGTATTTAACGGTGCCGGCGGCTATGAAATTGTTCTGGGTGCAGAAGGACAATGGACTGATTATGCTATTCCCTTGTCAAGTATTACAGCCGCCACCTCATTAAGTGAAATATGGATACAAGAATTTAGCGGTGTTGGATTTACAATTTATGTAGACGCCATGGGTTTAAATTGATCACTGATTGATGTATTAATATAGAAGACCTGGTTGCTGTAAAATTTGAGTTATACAGGACCAGGTTTTTTAAAGTTCATAATTAAATATATTTTTTCGATACGGTTATATGAACAAAACATCTGGCATATTATTGTTTTATTTTCTTAGCGTTGTTTCAATTAATTTTTTTTTACCCGTTTACGCTGCTGCATCGGAGTTGCCGTCTGATAAAAAAGCCACGAGGGAAACCATAGCTCTTTATAATAATCTTAAAAAGTTAGTTAACAAGGGAACTATGTTCGGTCACCAGGATGATCTTGCATATGGCGTCGGTTGGAAGTATGAAGACGGAAGAAGTGATATCAGGGATGTAACCGGTGATTACCCGGCAGTATATGGCTGGGAACTTGGTCATTTGGAAATTGACAGACCACACAATCTTGATAGCGTCCCCTTCAACCGGATGCAGCAATTCATCAAAGCTGGTTATGAACGGGGTGGAGTGATCACGATCAGCTGGCATCTGAATAATCCATTGACCGGCAAAACTGCCTGGGATCCGGCCGAAGGAACTGTTACATCTGTGTTACCCGGGGGAAGTAAAAATGAATTGTTTAAAACATGGCTGGATAAGGTTGCGGTTTTTATGAATACATTAAAAGGAATCGATGGTGAATTTATTCCCGTTATTTTCCGGCCCTATCATGAGCTGAATGGTAACTGGTTTTGGTGGGGAGGGAAAAATAGTACAAATGATGAATTCAAAAGACTATGGATATTCACCGCATCGTATTTGCGAAACGAAAAAAATCTTCACCACCTGTTATATGCTTATAACACGGACCGTTATTCATCCAGGGAAGAATATTTACAGAAATATCCGGGTGATGAATGGGTGGATGTAATTGGGTTTGATATCTACCAGCGAAACAGTACCAAAGAAAAATTCATTGCTGATATCGATAAAATGCTTTCCACGCTGGAAGCCATCGCCCATGAAAAAAATAAAATTCCGGCGTTGACTGAATTCGGGGGAAATCTTTCCGACAGTAGCTGGTGGACGGGTACATTTCTGAACGCTCTTTCCGGCCATAAAATATCATGGGTCCTGGGATGGCGCAATGCGGGAATGAAACCGGGCGGGCAGTTTGAATTCTATGTTCCCTACAAAGGGCATTCGACGGCACCCGATTTTGTAAAATTTTATGAGTCAGATAAAACCATTTTTCAAAAAGATGTGAAAAATGAAAAACTCTATCAATGATCGTTTAACAAGCAGCAATCGTTAGAACAAGGTTGCGGGTTGATTCCTCAGCCTGCAACCACTTTTTTGCTGTAAAATGCCGATGAAGGTAAACCAGGATTAACTACGCCGCCAATGAAATTACAGTTTATAGATGTAAGCATCATCATCCTGTATCTGGTAAGTATGCTGATGATTGGCTGGGTATTAAGAAAAAAGGCCAGGGAGAATAAAGAAAGCTATTTGCTTGGTGGCAAAAAACTTCCCTGGTATATGCTGGGTCTGAGTGACGCGTCAGACATGTTTGATATCAG
>JANWHX010000145.1 GCA_025450235.1 Chitinophagaceae bacterium
ATGATTATAGTTTTACTACAATTGAGACCGATACGTTGGACAGTATCGTTAAAGAAAATGGTATAACTAAAGTTGATTTTATTAAGATTGATATTGAAGGGCATGAAACGCATGCTATTAAAGGAGCTGTTCAAACATTAAAGCGATTCAAACCGGTACTTTTCATTGAAATAGGATATACAAGGATTATCAGCAAGAAGACAACCCCCAACGAATTAATAGCCATTCTTGAAGACCTGGAGTATAGTATTTTTCATTCACAAACAAATGAGAAGATTACCAGGAGTTATGATTTTTCATATATCGGGGATGGGTCCATCGATGTATTTGCTTTATCTGATAAACAGAGGAACCTATGAAGGAATCAAAGGGTCTGGTCTCAATAGTCATCCCTGCTTATAATGCAGAAAACTTTATCAGTGAAACTATGGATTCTGTTTTAAGACAGGAATATACGAACATGGAGATTTGGGTAATTAACGATGGCTCTACCGACACTACGGTGCAAAAAGTAAATGCTATCAGGGATGAAAGGATCCGGCTGGTTAACCAGGAAAATTCCGGGGTCTCCGTAGCCCGCAACAAGGGACTTGGACTATCTAACGGTGAATTCATCATGTTTTTTGACGCCGATGACCTCATGACGCCCGAATTCCTGAACGTCAGGGTGGAAGCGCTGTACAAAAACTCGAATATTGGCTTTGTAGGAGGCGTGGTTGAAAATTTTCCCATCAAAAAACAGATCAGGAGGGCAGTAGCCGAGGATCCCGAGAAGGAAATACATTTTTTTGATCCCCATGCAGCCACCGTTCCGTCCAATTATTTGTTCCGGGCGTCAGTAATTAAGGAAAACAATATTCTATTCAATACTTCGCTCAATTCCAGTGCTGATCGGTTTTTTCTTTTGGAAATTGCCAAATGTGCAAAAGGCAAATCGCTTCCCGGCGAAACGGGAAAGTTGTTGTATCGCGTCAGCGAAAAGAGCATGTCAAATCATATTACGCCTAAATTAATCCTTGACTATAATAAATTTTATAGCGAGCTCAATTCGAAAAATCTTCTGCCGCGTAAAAAAAGAAGAGAAATAAAAAGCAGGTATTTGTTTTCACTGGCTTCAGGCTTTTCTTTGGTCCGGTATTGGAAGTCAAGTTTCAGTTTGTTATGTCGTTCATTTATTACTCAACCATTTATATTTTTCAAATTGGCCGCACAAAAGATCTTTAGTGCTCCCCGTAAACCGAAATAATGGTACCGCTTATAAATCCTTTTAATAATAAATTGCTTACGCGGTATCCCAATGAATTAAGGGACGACGAAGGGAATTCTTTCCCGATTGTTAATGGAATTCCCCGCTTTGTGGAACAACACAATTACACGGACAACTTCGGTTTTCAATGGAACAGATTTCAGAAAACACAGATTGACCGGGAATCAAAAAATTCAAGTTTTTCGAAAGAAAGATTTTTTACGGCCACTAACTGGGATAAAGAAGATCTCTCCGGAAAAGACGTATTGGAAGTAGGAAGTGGTGCCGGCCGGTTTACCCAGATCGTGTTGGATCATACCGAAGCAAACCTGTATAGTTTAGATTATTCGGATGCTGTTTCAGCAAATCTTAAAAACAACGGGCATCATGGCGAGCGTTTCAAACTCTACCAGGCAAGTATTTACGATATGCCTTTCCGCGATAACAGTTTCGATAAGGTATTTTGTTTTGGAGTATTGCAGCATACACCCGATTTCAGAAAATCAATTCAGTGCCTGGTCGATAAAGTAAAACCCGGAGGAGAAATAATAGTTGATTTTTATCCGATTAAAGGATGGTTCACAAAGATTAGTGCCAAATATATGCTTCGGCCATTCACTAAAAAAATGTCGCATGAAAAACTGCTCAATAAGATAGAAAGAAATGCAAACCGTCTCATCAAAACCTACTATTTTTTTGATAAGCTTGGAATGGCAATGGTAGCGCACAGGTTTATACCGATGGCAGATATTAAAAGAACAATGCCCGCTAATCTTTCCAAAGAATCTCTCCGTGAGTGGGTGATATTGGATACTTTCGATATGTTCTCACCTGCATACGATAATCCCCAGCCGATTAGTAAAGTAATAGATTGGATGCGGGAAAGCGGAGTGGAAGTAACTTTTGGCGGGTTTGTAACCTATGCCAACAATTTAAAGCTGGCGGTAGTGAGGGGAATTAAAAAGAAATAAGACAGTTTCTGCATAAAAAATCAAGATCATCATGCACACAATATTAGTTACAGGCGGCTGCGGTTATATTGGATCTCATACAATGGTTGACTTACTTGAGAACGGGTATGATGTTATTTCAATTGATAATAATTCCCGGTCGGGGACACAACTGCTGGAAGGAGCTCAAAAAATAACTGGCCGGAAGATCACCCACTACAAAATCGATTTATGCGACTTCGGGGCAACACATAAAGTATTTACAAGTCACCAGATATCCGGTATTATTCACTTTGCTGCATTTAAATCGGTTGACGAATCAGTGTTGACCCCACTGAGTTATTATCATAACAATCTTATTTCACAGATCAATATGCTGCGTTGCGCGGAAGAGTTTACCATTCCGCATTTTGTATTTTCATCTTCCTGCAGTGTTTATGGGAATGCAGACGTGATCCCGGTTACTGAAGAAACGCCGCTGAAAAGAGCTGAATCTCCGTACGGCCGGACGAAACAAATAGGAGAGGACATGATCATGGATCTGGCCAGGGTTTCAAAAACCAGGTTTATTTTATTACGTTATTTTAATCCAACCGGTGCACATCCCTCTTCCATTATTGGCGAAGTTCCTTTTGGACGGCCTTCCAACCTGGTCCCCGCCATTACCCAGTTTGCTGCCGGTAAATTGCCTGCACTGAAGGTTTATGGTACCGATTATGATACCAGGGACGGATCGTGTATCAGGGATTTTATTCATGTCAGCGATATTGCTCATGCACATACCCTGGCTATTGATTATCTTATCAATGAGAAGAAAGAACTGAACTGTGAGATCTTTAATCTTGGTACAGGTAACGGAGTTACGGTACTGGAAGCAATTCATGCGTTTGAAAAAGTATCAGGAAAAAAACTTGAGTACACCGTTGGCGAGAGAAGACCCGGGGACATTATAGCAGTATACGCGAATAACGACAAAGCCCGGACGATTCTTAAGTGGTCTCCGAAATTCAGCCTGGAAGATATGATGAAAACGGCCTGGGACTGGGAGGTAGCACTAAGTAACAATTCCTGACCTGCCACGATTTTGCTTAGTAGAATTACGTCCCAGATCGAAGAAACACCATTTTCGACTGGGCATTTATTCGCAAGATTTATACCCCGCCATGTCGTAAATTATTATTTATTAAGAGTTTTTACCATCTTTGTGGTCGTTTCGCCAATATCTATCAAAATATACCTCCATCGATGAAAAAGGGGATCTTAATCACGGTACAGATTGTTGTACTTATACTATTTGTTTTTTCTTTTCTTGCAGCGATCCTTCAATTTACCGGATCGTCCAATCCTTTGTTAAGGGTTGATCACAATAGTGCAGTTTATAATAACATTGAACAATATGATCCCTCGCTTTCACGACTCAATACATTAAAAAAGCTTGGACAATATTGCGACAGTATTTATGCGGCAAAAGCTTTTGCCGGCGGCCCGGTGGAGTTTGAAAGAACGTATACGGATATTGCTTCCCAGGCAGTAAGGAGCAGATTTTTCCATGGTTATTCTTATTACGCGGTCGCTGATAATTATGTCTCCGCATTTATTTCAAAACTTACTATGCCAGGGTTGAATGCATTGGTAATTCCTAATGACATACTCAGGCATGATTATGCGGCCTGTAGCCAACAGTCTATCGTGATGATGGAAGTGTTAAAAGACAAAGGATTCAGTACAAGAAAAGTGACTTTTGTTAGCAAGAATCACGGCGGGCACTTTGCATTTGAAGTGTTCTATAAAGGCAGCTGGCATTTTTTTGATCCAAATATGGAGCCCGATAATACATTGTTGAATAATCTTGGAAGACCAGGGATTGATTTTTTAGCCCGAAACCCTGAGATTTTGACCGCCGCCTATCATCGTTATCCGAAGGAAACAGTTTTGGATATATTCCCTTCTTATGCTTATGGACCTGTAAATAAGTTCCCGGCACCAAGGGCTTTAATTTTTCAGAAAACCACACAATTTCTGTCGTATTCAATATGGCTCTTCTTTCTTATTCTCCTGATAGTGGTCCGCCGCAAATATTTACGTCTCGTAAGGAAATCATTTGCAGAGGGCAGTATGGTCGCCGTCCCCCGGATACATTCAGAAGTAACCCCGGCCATTTATCCCGGGTATAGAGCACATGGATCCTGATCCCTAACGTGCAAAAGAATAATTAAGAACCATTTTCAGATTATCGCTTAATAAGACGAATTTGACACGTTCGCAATCTGCCCCCGCAGACATAAAATGCAATATATTTCCCGGTAAAATGTTGATCACGATCTTTCTTTCCTATCGCTTTAATATATGTGCGGAATAACTGGTTTTATTAATTCCCGCTGGTCGCAGCCAGATTTGGAAAAGATGACTTGCAAACTCGCCCACCGGGGGCCGGATGCCAAAGGATATTATAGCGATTCCTCCGAAGGTCTTGGCCTTGGTCACCGGCGTTTAAGTATCATTGACCTTTCCGAAGCTGCGAACCAGCCCTTTTACTCACATGACAGGCGATACATCATGGTCTTTAATGGAGAAGTATTCAATTACCAGGAAATTGCCGCAAAATATAGAATCAATCAACGCACTCACTCGGATTCCGAGGTCATATTGGAAGCTTTTGCTTTAAAAGGCATCGATGCCGTCCAGGATTTCAATGGCATGTTCACGATGGCAATCTGGGACACGGCTGAAAAAGAATTGTTTCTTATCCGCGACCGTTTTGGCGTAAAGCCGTTGCTGTACTATTGGAACAATAAAGAATTTGCATTTGCCTCCGAACTAAAAGCGTTGCTGGAACTCGACATTCCCAAAGAAATTAATAAAAAATCGCTACAGGATTATTTTTTCCTCGAATATATTTCCGGAAAGGAAAGTATCATTAATAATATATTCAAACTGCCGAACGGACATTATTTAAAAATGTCTCATGGCCAATCACCCGAGGTAAAACAGTATTACTCCATCTTCGATAAGCTAAATCCATCATTAAAAAATATCAGTGAAGAAAAAGCGCTGGACGATTTTGAAGCTTTGCTGTCTTCTTCTGTTAAATTGCGGCAAATATCGGATGTACCGATCGGTGCCTTTCTTAGCGGGGGAACGGATTCTTCATTGATCTGTGCTTTGTTTCAGAAACAGAATTCATCCCCGATCAATACATTTACGATCGGCTTTGATGTCAAAGAGTTTGATGAGACCAAATATGCCAACCGTGTGGCTGAACATCTTAATACCGCCCACCGGCAATTTCACCTTACAGATAAAGATTCTATTTCAATCGTTGACAAACTGGCAACTTATTACGATGAGCCTTTTGCGGCACCATCCTGTATTCCCAGTTATCTTGTTTGCAACAAAGCAAAAAGTCTTGTTACAGTTGCCTTAAGCGGGGATGGCGGTGATGAATTGTTTATGGGCTACGGTTATTATAGTTTATA
>JANWHX010000146.1 GCA_025450235.1 Chitinophagaceae bacterium
GATCTTGCCAATATCTACTCCTGTAGTTTTATTGCAACAGATGATGCCGGGAAACTCCATAATGATGGAAGTTTTGAAGTGTTGGGACGATTAGATAATAGTGATTTGCGAGGCTGTAGCCTGATGACGATCTGATTGAGAAAATCCGAAATTCGAATATCGAAATTCGAAAAAGTTTTCTATCAGCATTCCGGGCACAAAAAGCCTGCTGCTGCCATCGGGATCTTTCGGATTTCGAGCTTCGGGCTTCGGGCTTCTACCTCAAGCATTATGCATCCACTCCCTGAACTGTGGCGCCATTTCCTGGCTGACAATAATACAATGATTCAGCTCAGGTAAGGTGAGATCAACCATCAGTTTTACTTTTTCATACGATTTAAATCCTCTCACAAAATTGATGTTGATGATATATTGGCGGTTGGCCCTGAAGAAGATGTTGCTGTCCAGCTCTTCTTCCAGTTCGGACAGATTTTTATCAGCCAGGTACTTCTTCCCCCACCTGTCTATCACATATACTATCTTGTTCTCGGTATAAAAAAGCACAATATCTTCCAGGCGTAGTGAAATATTTTCCATTCCTTTCTTGACGATCATCCGTTTCTTTTTGTGGTTGCCGATATATTGAAGCAGGTTGGCAATAGAGTGATGATCGGTAAAATGCTTTTCAAGCATCCGGTATTTGTTCAGGGCTTTGCGCAGACTTTCCTTGTCTACGGGTTTCAATAAGTAGTCAATACCGTTGTATTCAAAGGCGTTCAGCATGAACTCATCGTATCCCGTGATAAAAATAACGGGGATGCGGATGCCTGACTGGTTGAATATTTCAAATGATAATCCGTCTCCCAGTTGCACATCGCTCAAAATGAGATCTGCAGCCGGTTGCTGTGAAAGATATTCAATACTTTCTTTTACGCTGCCTAGAGTGGCCGTTACCTGCACATCGTCGGCGATAGACGATAATGTATTGACAAGGTTTTCAAGAGCAGGTTTTTCGTCTTCAATAATAATTGCATTGATCATGGCGTTGGTTTTTGGGCCGCGCCGCCGGAGCGGACGAAGGCGGGTTATCTTATTAATGGTAGTTTAACGGTAAAGCTGTCATGTTTCTTTTCAATTTCAATATTTTTCCGGGTAATGATCCGGTACCTCGAGCTCAGATTTTTTAACCCGATACCGGTCGAATTAATGGCATAGGGTTTCGGTTTGGCATTATTCGATACGCGGATATACTGCCCGTTCATTGAGATATTTATTTGCAAAGGGTTCTCTTCTGTGAATTCATTATGCTTGATGGCGTTTTCGATCAGGACCTGGAGGGCGCAGGGAGGGATCATCGCCTTGTTGTTCTCCTCGTTCAGTTCAACATGCATTTGCAGTTTACCATCATGGCGTATCTGCAACAGGTAAAAATAGTCATTGATAAATTCCATTTCATCCTTCAGTGAAATGAGCTCTCTTGTTTTGTTTAAGAGGAAATATTTATATACCTGTGCAAGTTTGTTATTGAATAAATGTGCCTGTTGAGGCTGATTGACGATCAGGTGGTTCAGCGTATTCAGTGAATTGAAAATAAAATGGGGGTCCATTTCATTGGCAAGGGCCAGCAATTCAGCATGGGATCGTTCACGGTCAAGCTGGTCAACTATTTTATTATCCATCTCCCGCTCCTTCCTGAGAAATATTATCTCATATACTAATGTAAAAAGGATGACTGCTGCGACGCATACCGCGATGAATTTGTAGATACCCATCCAGCTAAAGACTTCTCTCGACATTTTTATCCATATAAAAGATGACAAACCCCCGGTGCAGGCCCCATATAGTGCCGAGGCGAAACAAACCGTTGCAATCCTGGTAAATAGTTTCGACAACGGGGCATACAGTGGTCGCAGCTTAAAATGTATCCAGTTACAGCCCGCCCAGATCAAAAAGGATGTCAGAATGAAGAATAAGTTCGCAGCGATGAGTTCGGGTAGAGAGTAGAGTTCATAGGTGATGATACCTGACACAACAGGAAGGCCTATACCCAATAAGGGAATAAATACGATTTTCAAAAGAGAATCCTTGATCATAGCAGCGGTTAGGGTTTACAATGCCGGGTTTTGTCCAGAAATTTCTCATGTGTGTATAGTTATAACGTTTTCCGTTATAAAACTATTAGTACATCCTGTTAAGCAATTACAAATATTCTTCCATGGGTAATATTCAATTACAAGTGGTAAACGAAATTCCCAGGAAAGTAAGCCGGTTAAGTTATGAGGTAATTCGTGTGAGTGCTATCATAGATGTTCCGGACAACAATAACGCTGCTTTACCTGTCAAAAATCATTGCCTGTCTTTTATAAACGGTTCAAATCGAGTTTTTCAGGCTTTAACTGAAATATTTGAGCGTAAATTTTAATGCTTCGGTGAGCCTAATTCACGTATCAGGAATTATAGCTTTCAGAACACGAGCATCTCGTATGAAATTGTTGCCTTGTTTAGCATTCACTTTAACCAAACACACACGAGGCTTATGAAAAAATTATTGCTCCTGGTAACGGGCGTCATGTCTGTTACTATTTTATTTGCCCAGCGTACTATCAGCGGCAAAGTCACCGATGATAAAGGCGCTCCCCTGGCCAACGTATCCGTTCTGGTGAAAGGAACTACCAGCGGAACCACCACTAAGATCGATGGAACCTATTCTTTGACCGTTCCTGCCAACGCAAAATCATTAGTCTTTTCCTATGTTAATATGAACACGCAGGAGGCGGCCATCAATTCATCCAATGTTTCAGTTTCAATGACGGCCGCCACCAGGAGCATGGATGAAGTAATCGTGGTAGCATATGGTACAGTTAAAAAAAGCGATTTTACCGGGTCAGCCAACCAAACGTCCTATGCTGATTTCAAGAATCGTCCGCTTGTGAATCCTCTTAATGCGATAGTAGCCACTGGTCCCGGTGTTCAAACTACAGTGGCTAACGGAGCGCCCGGATCATCACCGGGCGTTCGCATACGTGGGTTTGGTTCCATCGGCGCGGCGGATGGACCATTGGTGGTAGTTGATGGAGTGGCTTATGATGCCGGCCTCGCCAATCTTAACACAGAAGACATTGAAACCATTACAACTTTGAAAGATGCGGCAACCGTTGCGTTGTGGGGATCAAGAGCATCCAATGGCGTGATATTGATCACTACCAAGAGAGGCAAGAAAAACAGGAACAATGTGTCTTTTAAACTTATGCAGGGCTTTAGCACGAGGGGTTTACCTGAATATGAGAGGGTAAACGCATCACAATATTATCCACTGATGTGGGAAGGGCTGCGTAATTCATTACAATTTACGAGCGGTCAAACTGCAGCTGTGGCAAGTCAGAATGCAACAAATCAAATAAAAACGCAGCTTGGATATAACCCGTTCAATGTGGCTAATAATGATATTGTACGGACAGACGGCACGTTGAACCCTGCTGCTCAATTATTATGGCCCGATGACCTGGATTGGAACCAGGAGCTTGAACGTATGGGCAACAGGCAGGAATATGTGTTAAGCTACTCAGGTGGCAATGAAAAGTCTGATTATTTTGGTTCATTCGGTTATATGAACGAAAAGGGTTTCATTATACGTTCCGATTGGCGAAGGTTTTCAGGAAGGTTGAATGTAAATACGCAGCCGCTGAAGTGGTTCCGAACAGGTTTAAATGCTTCCGCAGCTATTAATAATACTAACCAGGCCAGCGACGGAAGCAGCACGGGTTATGTGAATCCATTTTTCTTTACCCGTACAATGGGACCTATCTATCCTGTATATGCACATAACCAGACAACGGGTGCCTATATGTTAGATGCAAATGGAAACAGGTTTTATGATTATGGGAACTTTGGGGCCCTGGGAATTCCTAACCGAGCCGCTGGTGCTTCGCCGGGAAGACATGTGATCGAAGAAACAAAGCTGAATCAAAGTTCATTCAAAAGAAATACAATCAGCGCCAGGACATATGGCACAGTGATCTTCACTACCTGGTTAAAATTCAACGCAAATATCTCGGTTGACCTAACTGATTATAATGCGCTCACCTATGAAAACACCAAAGTAGGTGATGGCGCTCCCGCGGGCAGGGCTTCGAAGAATAATCAAAAAACGACCTCGTATACTTTCAACCAAACCCTCGACTTTGATAAAAAGTTCGGCGACCACCATATCGGCGCCCTGGTGGGTCATGAGAACTATGATTATACGTTCGATCTTTTGTCCGGTCAAAAACAAGGGCAGGTTCTTGAAGGTAGTGTCGAGTTACCTAACTTCTCAACGATCAACAGCCTCACATCACGTGTGGACAAACACAGGATCGAAAGCTATTTCGGAAGGGTGAATTATGATTTTCTGGGAAAATATTTTTTGAGTCTTAACGCAAGAAGAGATGGTAATTCACGTTTTGCAGAACCAGTTCGCTGGGCGAATTTCTGGGGAATGGGTGTTGCCTGGAGTATAGATAAGGAAAAGTTCATGGACAATATCAGCTGGGTGAATAATCTTAAGCTCCGGAGTTCTTATGGACAAGTCGGTAATGACGGAGTAGGTACTTTTTATGCTTACCAGGCTTTATATGCTCTTGGATTCAATAATGCGGCAGAATCAGGAGCTCTGCAAAGCCAGTTGTCCAATCTCCCGCTAACCTGGGAATCTAGTAATCCTTTCGATGTGGGCGTTGACTTCAGTGTACTGAAGAATCGTATCAGGGGAACAGTTGAATATTATAAGCGCGAGATCTCCGGGTTAATTTTTGATATCCAGCAACCGTTGTCAACCGGTGGATTTGTGGTGCCAACTAACGTCGGCAACATGTATAATAAAGGAATTGAAATTGATATTGCCGGTGAGGTTGTCAGAAAGAGAGATTTTACCTGGACACTTAGGATCAATGCCAGCACTGTCAAGAACCGAATCACCAAAATGCCGGCTGAAAACAAAGAACTGATCAGCGGAACAAAAAAGCTTATTGAACAGCATTCTATTTTTGACTACTGGCTTCGTGAATGGTATGGTGTAGATCCTGCTGATGGCGTAGGATTGTACCGGGCTAATACTTACATCCCAGCCAGTTCAAGGATCATCACTACATCAAAAGGTACCGATACTGTCACGACTGATATCAATAATGCCCGGTATCATTATAATGGCAGCGCGATCCCCACATTATTTGGCGGTATAGAAAACACGTTCAGATACAAAGACTTTGAGTTATCATTCCTGTTACAATACCAGATCGGTGGTAAAGTGTATGATGCCACTTACGGGCAATTGATGCATCCGGGTGCTTACGGAACCGCGTCCCACACGGATATATTGAAAAGATGGACAAAGCCGGGTGATGTGACGAATGTCCCGAGGATGCAGAACAGCGCCGTAGGAATATATGATGCACAATCTGACAGGTGGCTGATCGATGCTTCCTTTTTGAATGTGCGATCCATTACGTTGTCGTATGAGTTGTCAAAGACACTTATGTCAAAGATCAATGCAAGCGACGGGAGTTTTTTCCTGAGTGCAGAGAATGTGTTCTTATTTTCAAAAAGACAGGGAATGAACGTCAACCAGGCATTCACGGGTGTTACTTCGAATGTTTTTACACCGGCCCGTATACTCACCGCAGGAGTAAACTTAAATTTTTAAACTGTAATAGATATGAAACGATTACTCAATATAAACAACAGCATACTGGTAATAACTTCATTGCTCGTTTTGGGATCTTCATGCAAGAAGGATTACCTGGAGACGAGTCCTACCAATGCAGTTTCCCAGGATGACATTTTTAAAACGACTACCAATGCATGGAACGCCATCAATGGTATTCATCGCTCTTTGTATGTTCAATATAACGGGCAACAGGACCAGGGTGGACAAAGTAAGAATATGATAGATGTGGATTTTCTTGGCGAGGACCTTGTATATCCAACCACATCGAATGGCTGGTTTGTAGGTACCTATCGCTGGCAAAGTCACCGTAATGAAAATTCGACATCCACACCATTTTTCAATTTTGATTTTTATTACGGCATCATTGCGAATGCAAACATGATCATTGCAAACATCGACGGTGCTTCAGGTCCGGATGCAGACAAGAAAGCTATCAAAGGGCAAGCACTTGCTTACAGGGCATGGTCATATTTCCAGATGATCCAGTTGTTCGCAAAACGGTTCGACAAGACAACGCCGAATGACGGGCTGGGTCTTTCATTGGTGTTAGCCCCAACCACCGATAAACTTCCGAGATCAACAGTGGCAGAAGTATACGCTCAAATAGTCACAGACCTTAATGCGGCGATCACCAATCTTACAGGAATTCCGGCACGCACCAATCCATCCCATCTTAACGTGAATATCGCAAAAGGGATCAGGGCCAGGGTAGCGATGGCGATGCAGGATTATACAACTGCCGCCCAGTTTGCCAGCGAAGCAAGACAAGGATTTACCCTGATGAGCGCTGCACAGTATATGCAGGGTTTTAATAATTATACAAATCCTGAATGGATGTGGGGCAGCCACCAGCAGTCGGACCAGACAACATTCTTCTTTTCGTTCTTTGCATTTATGTCAGCCGATTTTAATTCTACCAATATCAGGACCGGCCCGAAATGTATCAATTCAGCGTTATTTAATTCTATTGCTTCCACAGATATCAGGAAACAGTTGTGGGATCCGACAGGAACAAATACAGCGTTCCCCATCCCTCCCGGCGGTGCACGATATCCTTATATGAACCGCAAGTTCCTGTCTGCCGGGGGAAGCGGAAGCAGTATCGGTGATGTTCCGATCATGCGGGTAGCTGAAATGTTTTTTATCGAAGCGGAAGCAAAAGCAAGAGCGGGCGGACAGGA
>JANWHX010000147.1 GCA_025450235.1 Chitinophagaceae bacterium
AAGACGTCAGGCACTGAATAATTAATAAAGACCAGGAAGTAAGCTAAATTTTTATTACCACAGATCATGCAGGTTTACAGCAAATGCTGGCCGTATGATCTGTGGTTTTTTGTTTTTAAAATCCAGTTGGAACTCAGTTTGAACATAGCCGGTAAGACGGTAAGGCGGTAAGTTTTGATTTCCAAATCATTTTTTCTTTTCGTCTTCCTCCAATGGAGTCCTTTGGACCGGCAAAATGAGACATTACCTAAATCCATAGATCACCAGCCATGACATCGCAGGACCACTAATCACCACCAAATAAGCAGGGTTGACAGCATTTTTACTTTTCTTTTAATCAAAACCAAAAAAATGAAAAGTATATCCATTAAAACGGGTATGATGCTGGTGGCCATTCTGTTTGTTTCCCTGGTGAATGCACAGCGTCCCGGCCGGACCCGCACAAACCCGCCCATTAAACAGCAACCAGAAGTTATTCCTCCAGGCCCAAAATTAGACGGTCTTCCAATTCTAATTGACTCAGCTTCGGTGTTCGATACAACGATTCCGAAATCCATGAAACCGCCAGGTGCGTTCGGAACACAAACCGGCCATCGTATTCCGCTCGACTACGAGAATTTGCGCTGGGACGATGCTTTGTATGCTCAGAAAGTTTGGAGAGAATTGGATCTGCGCGAAAAGATGAACCAGTCTTTCCGTTATGATGCCATAGATGATAAGGGAAGTACGTTGTTCATGAATATTCTCATTAAAGCAGTTAAATCAGGAGAGGTGCAGACATTTAAGGACGACAGGTTCTCTATTCCGGTCGCAATGTCGCAGGTTACTGCGATTACTTCCGGAAAGCTGGACACAGTTTTACGTGTCAATCCAACAACCTTGCTACCGGACGCATATATTGTTACCCGGGAAAGTTTTGACGCAAAATCAGTAACGAGGCTTCTTATTATGGAAGAATGGATTCTTGATAGTAAAGGAAGCCGCTTGCATTGCCGGATCATAGGCCTTGCTCCACTTCGAATGCGTACGTTGCCTGGTGCCAATCAAAAAGAAGCAGCTTCGATTATGTTCTGGGTTAATTATGGGGATCTAAGGCCAATACTGGCAAATGCTGAGGTATATAACCCCAAAAACATGGGTCATAACCGGTTGACCTGGGAAGAACTGTTTGAAAGCAGGATGTTCAGCAGCTACATTGTCAAATCAACTATTGACAATGCTTCAAACCGTGCAATCCGTGCTTCTATTAAAGATCCGGTTCTTGCGTTGCTGGAAGGTGATAATATCAAAGAAAAAATATTCAATTACGAGCAGGATCTCTGGTCATATTGAGGCTTGCTTCAATGTTAATTGTATGCTTTTCAAAACGGCATTTTTTATATCTCAGCATGCCGGGACGAATTATTTAAAAAATCTTTCGAAAATCGTAGAACCACTATAGGAAAATTGGATAATTGTTGTATTTTCGTCTCGGTTTTTCATAGGATATTGGATTTTAAAAACGGGGCTGGATTTCTATCCTGGCCCCATTTTTTTTGCCCTGACCTGAACTCATCAGGAACTAAAGACCTTTTTCAGCCTTTGAAATAATCAAAAATGATTTTGGCCCTGGCTTTGCCGACCAGGCTTTCCAGTTCTGCCAGGCTCTTTTCCCGGATATTTTTGACCGATCTAAACTCTTTAAGCAGCTGGTCAGCAGTATTCTTTCCAATTCCAGCAATGTCTTCGAGTTCGTTCTTAAAAGTGCCCTTACTCCGCTTGTTTCTGTGAAATGTTATCCCAAACCGGTGCACTTCATTTCGTATTTGCCGGATAAATTTAAGGGAGCCACTGTTATAGGGCAGTTTTACCGATTCTTTATCGCCGGGAAAGAAAAGCTCTTCCTCATTTTTAGCCAGGCCCATTACGGTGGCCTGGCCAGTCACCTTTAGTTCATCCAGGGCTTCTATAGCCGCCCCCAGTTGCCCTTTCCCTCCATCAATTATGATAAGTTGCGGGAACGGTTGACTCTCCTCCTTTAGCCGTCTATACCTTCGGTAGACTGCTTCCTTCATGGTCGCAAAATCATTGATTCCTTCTACCGTCTTAACATTAAAATGCCGGTAGTCCTTTTTGCTGGGTTCCCCGTTTTTGAAACATACCATGGCCGATACCGGGTAACTACCCTGGAAGTTCGAATTATCAAAACATTCAATATGAAGAGGCAGCTCCGGCAGCTGGAGATCTGCCTGTATTTGTTCCAGAATTTTTATCTGATCGACATTTTTCCCCAGCTTCAATCTGTCCTTATTCTTTAGTTCTTCGATAAAGTAATTGACGTTCTTTTCAGAAAGCTCCAGGAGCTTTTTCTTGTCGCCTCCTTTTGGAACAGTAAGGGCGATATCTGTTTGGGGATATTCAATAGGAAAAGGCACGATGATTTCCGGGGCATCACTGTTGAAAGTCGTTCGTAACCGGGCAACAGAAAAGCCAAGAATCTCTTCCTGCGACTCGTCGAGATGCGATTCTACTTTATTGGTTTGTGTTTGCACAATGGTCCCGTTCCGAACCATAAGATAGTTGACAAAGGCAATGTCCTTGTCCTTAACTATGGAAAAGACATCCATGTCGCCAGCTTTTACACTGGCAATTACCGACTTTGCCTGGTAATTCTCCAGGTACTCTATTTTCTTTCTCACCAATTCCGCCTTTTCAAAATTGAGGTTGCCGGCATAATTCTTCATTTCATCTTTATAGTGTCGGATAACCGGTGATAGATTGCCCCTTAATAGATTCTTTAATAAGAGGAGATTGTTGTTGTAATCTTCTTCTTTTTGCAATCCTTCACAAGGACCCTTGCAGTTCCCGAGATGATATTCAAGGCATACTTTAAATTTTTTCTTTTCAATATTGTGTTGCGTCAGGTTTAATGAGCAAGTACGTAATTGGATCGTTTGCCTGATAAAATTGAGAAGTTCGCGTACTTTTTTTACCGAGGTATAGGGTCCAAGGTATTCGGAACCATCCTCAATTTTCTTTCGGGTAAGAAAAACCCGGGGGAACGGCTCGTTTTTAATAACTATATAGGGATAGGATTTATCATCTTTCAGGTTGATATTAAAAACCGGTTGAAACTGTTTGATCAGTGAGTTTTCCAGTAAAAATGCGTCCTGTTCTGAATTGACAATTGTGAATTCGATACGGCTGATCCGCTGGACCAACTCATGTGTCTTATAAGTTGTAATTGTCTTAATGAAATAAGAGGCAACCCGCTTCCGGATATTCTTTGCCTTTCCGACGTATATCAGCTCGTTGCGGGTGTTGTAATACTTATAGATCCCCGGCTGTTGAGGAATAGAGATAGCAATATTTTGAAATTCGGCAGAAGTCATTCGTCACTCCCTTCGCTCCAAATTACTTTGTAGGTATTCGTAGTTTCTTTTTGACCAGCTAGCTGTCGTATCGTCGTCACCTGGAAGCTTTTGTCAACCTGCCACAGCATATTTTTTTGTACAGAACTGTCCCGGTTAGTTATCATATAGTCAATGATAATGCTGGTTATTTTATCTTCTGGCGGACCAGGTCGAATTAAAAGTTGCTGGCGCTGTATCAGTTCATTATCAGGATTGACAGGCAAATACCTGAAGATAGCCCGGTTAAGGGACTCATCAAACTGTTTTTCTTCTTTATACCTTCCCTTAAATTTTGGATCTGAAATATCGGGCAGCATTAAAAAATCATTTGCCAGGTCCCCGAACTGCTCCCGGCGATAAAACACGGTATCCGATGTTATGCTGTCGATAAAAGTTATTTTCCTGATAGAATATAAAGAGGTGTCGACCTCGGCAACCTGGCTTCTAATGATCGGTAACACGGGAAAAAAACGTTCTTCGTCTTTCTTCTCTTCTTTGTGTTTGCATGCAATAACAAGGAATAATGCTCCAAAATAAAATAAGGCAAATCCGGGTTTTTTCATGACGCAAATTTAATATAAACATCCTGAGCAGCCGGGAACGAAATAAATATCCCGGCGCGTTTACCGCGCCGGGATATTTTATTTTTTAAGAATGTCCAGTTGTTATTTGATGTGCGAAACACCCACTTTCAAACCAAAATCAAAAAGATTTTCACTGACGGGGTATGTCTTCTTAAAGCTTGACAGAACCTGGTAGCGAATCTGTGGACCTATTTGCCACCTGGTCTTTGAGCTATGTGATGTATAACTTATGAAAGTTTCGAGGCTCGTATTAATGTTCCAGTGGCGGATTAAATTGGGAATTTCAACATAATTCTTATAATCTGTAGAGATCAGGAAAGCCCTGTCTTTTACAATATAAGTTGGCTGAACGTTACCCGCCACACCAAAATATGTTTTGTCATTTCCAATCAATCTTATCTCTGCGCCGACCGGGGCAGACACCGAGAAATAATAGTTTTTAAGCCAATCGGATTTATAACCATCATAATTCCGGTAATAGGTCCATGCCCTCATCGAATTTGTGCCGTTGCCGCCATTGAGGTTGATCGTCGCTTCTTCGCCGTAATAAGCAAAGGCTTTGATATCATAACGGTTAATATTGAATTGGAAGCCGGCGGTCAGATTCAGACTCTTCGTCAGGGGATATTTCGTAGATAGACCGAGCTCCAGACCCATATCAGGTTTATGCGTTACTTCGCCATTCACATCCCTTGAGTTAGCAAAAGGATAATTATTTGCACTGAAAGGCGAAACGTTCGGATCGTACGATTTATTAAGACTCAGTTTCCGGTAACTTACTGTAGGTGCAAAGTATATCTGCCATGTAAGTCTCCTGTCAATTTTTTTCCCGTGGTAAGAATTAAAAACACTTTCAATGGTTAAGGGATAATTAACGGAGCTTCTCTTTATGGATGTTGATAGTATCGGTTTATTATCCGCGACCTGATCCTTAGCCGTGAAGATATTAAGAGGATCGGCTACAGTAGTGGCAACATCGGAGGCTGGTTCAGATAATAATTTTTTCTGCGAACCAGGTATGGGCTCATTTGTCTTACCGTCAAAGATTTGGGATGATGCCGCATCCGCTTCACTAAATCCAGGATAGGCGGGTTGCTCATTGGATTGGCTATTTGTTGTGGCCGGAACTTCATTCCGGTTTGGAGAAAACCTATTAGTCGCTAAAATGGTATTTATATCTTTCGGAGCCGTATTAGGCGACACCTTCTTTTCGGTAACCGGTGGGGTCTGGGCTACATTCCGTGAGATTTGATCTGAAGCGATTTCCTGTTTCCTGGAAGAAGGGTTACTGAGCATTACCCACGTTACCGAAACGCCGGTCGATAACAATAGAAGAGCGAGGCCGATACCATACCATTTCCTGCGGGTATGTAAAGTATTATTTATTCCTTTCCAAACCCTTTCTGATGGAATCATCCTGTATTGGTCCGCAGTACTCTTTATATACTGTTCAAACTCCCTGTTATTAAAATTACTTTCCATAACCAGTTTCTATTAAGCACACAAACTATCGCTGGCTAACAGCCACAAGCCAGTCTATATCTTGTTTTGGTTTTTGTAAGATCTTTTTTCTAATCAA
>JANWHX010000148.1 GCA_025450235.1 Chitinophagaceae bacterium
TCGGCTATGGACGGGCATTGATCACACAAAAAAGAAATGATAAGGCTGTGGAAGTCTTATTGGCAGCGAAAACAAAATTTGGGGATGTGTTTGCAGTGAATAATGGACTGATGTTCGGCTACTCAGCGAAATCAGATTTTAAAAATGCCCTCGTATTTGCTGAAAAAGCAATGGGACAGGGATCTGCTGATGCTAAGAAAACACTGGAAGGGCAGGTGGCAAAGTTGAAAGAAGGGAAAGACATTAATTGATTAATGCATGCATGTATGAAAAAACTCTTTAGCACGATTATAATTATAGCTGTGTTGTTGGTTGTTTTTACTTCGGGAAAATATATAGGTAGCAACCAGGACGAGTATGTCTGCCTTCCCTGCGGGGAAGATTGTGATAAAATATCCCATAAAGGTCCCGGCACCTGCAGCCATTGCAATATGACACTGGTAAAAAGTTCGACGATCAATCATAAGAACATAGCCCCGCAGGAGCTGTGTGATTTTATTTCAAAACAGGGTAACAGCAATGTTTTATTACTTGATGTTCGTACGGTGAACGAATTTGAAGGAAAGGCGCGGGAAAAATTTGGCCGTCTCAACAATGCGATAAACATACCTGTTCAGGAATTGGAAACAAGATTGAAGGAGCTGAAAGGCTGGAAAGACAAACAGGTCGTGGTATATTGTTCGCATAGCCATCGCAGCCCAAGAGCCAGTTATATGCTTTCGCAAAACGGGTTCAAAAATGTAACAAACATGCTGGGTGGAATGTCCGTTTGGAAAGAATCTGTAAAGGATAAAGAGTGCAATAAAAAGGTATTTATCAGTCAATAAAAATTAAAAAATGAAGAATGCGATCAGTTGGTTTGAAATACCATCGTCGGACCTGGCAAGAGCCACAAAATTTTATGAAACCGTCTTTGGGGTAACGCTTAATCCGCTGGATCTTCCCAATATTAAAATGAGAATGTTCCCGCTTGAAGATATGATGGGCGTGGGTGGCGCTGTAGTGGATAGCGGCGGTTTTCATAAACCATCAACGACCGACGGACCATTGATTTATTTAAATGGAAATCCTGACCTGCAAAAGTTGTTGGATCGAGTTGAAGGAGCTGGTGGAAAGATCATGGTTCCAAAGACAGAGATCAGCCCTGAGTATGGGTATATGGCTGTCATTGTTGACACCGAAGGAAATCGTATAGGATTACACAGCGTTCCCGCGCAATAAAAATAATTTGTTATGTCATCGTATGACTGGAGTCGCTTTACCGTCCGCATTAACGTCAATGCGCCAGCGGAAAAACTATATGATGCCTGGGCAACCCGTTCGGGCATGGAGCATTGGTTTCTGCGCCTGAGCGAATATAAAAAACCAGACGGTTCATTAAGAGGCAACGACGAGGCCGCTATAAATGGAGACACCTATAAATGGTTATGGCATGGATGGCCGGATGAAACGGTTGAATATGGGGAGATATTAGATAGTAATGGGAAAGATCTTTTTAGATTCAGTTTTGGCAAAGCCGGCAATTGTTCCGTAAAAATTTACAGGGAGGAGGATGCAACGATTGTTGAACTGGTGCAGGATAACATCCCTACCGATGAACAGGGGATGCACTACTGGCATTTGGGATGTAAGACCGGGTGGACTTTTTACCTTGCCAACATGAAGTCATTGTATGAAGGCGGCCTGGATTTAAGAAATAAGAATGTACAGCTTCAGCAGGTTATAAACTCATGATATAACAAGATGGCGTATAACGAAAAACTTGCGGACCGGACAAGAGAAATTATTTCACTTACTCAAAGGAATATTGAGGAGAAGAAAATGTTTGGTGGATTGTGTTTTATGGTCAATGATAAGATGTGTATTGGTGTGGAGAAGGAGAGATTAATGGTCAGGCTTGACCCGGCAAAGTATGACCTGGTAATAGAAAAAGAGGGTTGTGCTCCGATGGATTTTACCGGCAAGGTAATGAGGGGGTTTGTATTTGTTAACCAGGACGTATTAAATACGAAAAGGAAATTAGAATATTGGGTAAACCTTGCCCTTGAATACAATAAGATCGCCAAAGCTTCAAAGAAGCCGGTGTCAAAAAGCAATACACGTAATAAATTAAATAAAAGGTAATGGCAGGGGTGATAATAAAATGGGTGATTGTTATCCTGGCGGTACTAAATTTTGGCTATATGGCATTTGATGGAGGAAGGGCATTGGTCAAAGGAGATTATATCCGGCCGAAATCAGGAGAATATGCAGGCCAGCTTGGTCCCTGGAGCAAATTGGTCGAAAAGCTTGGCATCAATCCCGAATCAACAACCATGAAGACCATTTTTCTTGCCTGGGGTTTACTCGGACTTGTTATCGCAACATGCTATGCCTTAAGAATGAGTTGGGCAAGCAATGGATTATTGGTGATTAACATTCTATCCCTGTGGTACCTCGTGCCCGGAACGATAAGCAGTGCGCTTCAGATAGTCCTTTTATTGATAAGAAGATCTATAGGATAAATATCGTGAACTATAGTGCACAAAACTCATTTTGAATTATCACTAAAACAAAACCAAACATGTTCTCCAATTTTTCTTTTTGGATATGGGGTACCATCATTGCGCAGTTGCTGACAGCCGTATTTCAGATTAATTTACCCTAAATTATTTTTTAAACATGACGATTGAAGATATCCAGGCCATTTGCAAAAAGCTACCTCATGTGACGGAAGATATAAAATGGGAAACCCATTTATGTTATAGTGTTGGAGGAAAGATATTCATTATAACAAATCCTGATGGTTCGCCTGTCACAGCTTCTTTTAAAGTGGATGATGAAGACTTTGCTAACCTTTCGGAAAAGGAAGGTTTTAAGCCGGCGCCTTATCTGGCAAGATATAAATGGATATATGTTGATAGCATTAACCGCTTTACGAAAAAGGAGTGGGGAAAATACCTGGAAACAGCTTATAAACTGGTAGCGGCGAAATTGCCGGCAAAGACAAAAAAACAACTTGGAATAAAATAGCAAGCAATTTTTACTCTAAAGGCAAATGACATATGAGTTCAGAAAATATTGATAAAGCCACACAAACACAGATCGCCAATATAGAAAAAAATTCAGGCAAAAAACTGGACGATTGGATCGCCATTGTAAACAAAAGCGGTTTTAGCAAACATGGCGAACTGGTCAATTTTCTAAAAGAGAAACATGGGTTTACGCATGGTAACGCCAATATGGTTGTTCATTACGCCAAACAATCTCATGCCGGAGCTGCAGAAAATTCAGGCGATCTTATTGCTGAACAGTATAATGGAAAAGATAACCTCAAACCCTGGTATGATAAGATCATGGGAGAAATAAACAAGTTTGGGAAAGACGTGGAAGTAGCTCCAAAGAAAGCCTATGTCAGTTTAAGAAGAAAGAAACAATTTGCCATTCTGCAACCATCGACCAAAGCAAGATTAGATGTAGGGTTGAATATAAAAGGCATTCCTCCTTCCGGGGTTGTGGAAGCCGGGGCAAGCTGGAATGCTATGTGTACACACCGGATAAAAGTTGAGGATGAAAAAATGATAAATAAGGACCTGTTTGACTGGATAAGGAAAGCGTATGAGCAGGCCGGTTAATCTGAATATTGAAAAGTGGTGGCAATAAGAGGAAAATAAGCGACCTGGTTTTGGAATGGACGGAAAGAAAGATGATAGGTATTATGGGAAGCAGGTCAAAGTAAAAAGGTAATAAAATTCGAAAAAAGAAATCCGAAATCCGAAAAAACCGACCCAGATGGAAGACTTTTTCGGATTTCGAATTTTGGATTTCGGATTTATCAATTCAGGCTATCACAAAAAAAACCACGGTTAATTACCGTGGATTTATTAATCTGGAGAAAAAAATCATTTCTTCCTCGTATATTTTATCTCTATCATCTTAAATTCTTTGCCTGTCTTTGGATCCGGACCGTACATTTCCATCAACTCAGTGTTGTCATCAACCATTTTGTATGTCTGTCTCATTGTACATTCAAGACCATTCACAGGGTTTTTCTGCTTACCCGTGAGATTAATTGTTTTAGTCGAAGCATCCATGGTTCCTTTCATAACCATGATGCTTGAATTCATATTCTCCATCCATGTTGAAACAAACTCTTTCGTTGTGTTATCATATCCAACTGTGGAAATTCCGTTAAAAGGCATTCCCATGAAATCTCCCGAAAATGTTGACTGCTGGAAATGACCATCTAATATCGATTTGGTAACCTGTGTGCCCGTCATTTTATTAGAGGGTTTGTCGATACCTTCCCAATAAGTCATCTCGGCTGTCCAGGTGCCATTTGACTTAGCCAGCATTTTATGTTCTTCTGTAAGTGCTCCGGCAGCCATCATGGCTTGCATCGCCGCTGCGGAATCAATGGGGATCCATGCTTGTTCTTTCTTAGAGTTATCATCCATTTTTTCCGTCGTCGCGCCAGACGAGTCTTTTGAAGTGGTTTCTCCTTCAGTTTTTTCATTACTACAGGATGCAAGTAAGAAAACGGCTGCGCAGATAATTAATAGTTTTTGTTTCATATAAATGGAGTTTTGATTTTGGGCGGTCAAGGTAGGAAAAATCTCAGACCCGGCAATCGGGGAACCTCATTATCCGACGAACGGTGAAATTTTCCGGATGAACGTATCGCAATTAATGCGCTTCCAGCCAGTTGACCCCCTGCCCGCATTCTGCAATAACGGGGACTTTGCAGGGTAATGCCATAGCTGATTGCATACATTCAATGATCAGCGGCTTTAATTCCTTCACCTCCGTCTTTAATGCATCAAACACCAGCTCATCATGTACTTGTAATAGCATTTTGCTTTGCATCTTCTCTTTTTTCATGGCGGCATGCACTTTCTGCATCGCCAGTTTGATCATATCGGCAGCCGTACCCTGTATCGGTGAGTTGATGGCATTTCGCTCGGCAAAACCGCGTACGGTGAAATTCGCAGAATTAATATCCCTCAACCATCTTTTTCTTCCCATGATCGTTTGAACATAGCCATGCTCGCGGGCAAAATTGATCGTGTCGTCCATGTAGCGCTGAATGCCCGGAAATTCTTTCTTATAATTATCAATGATCTCTTTGGCTTCAGACCTGGATATGCCCAGGTTGTCGGCCAAACCAAAAGCACCCTGGCCATAGATGATCCCGAAGTTTACACTCTTTGCTTTATAACGCATTTCCTTTGTTACGTCCTTTTCAGAAATATTATATACCCGGGCAGCTGTTGCCGTATGAATATCTGTCCCTTTTTTAAAAGCATCGCACATGTTTTTGTCTGCGCTGATAGCCGCAACAATTCTTAATTCTATCTGTGAATAGTCGGCTGATAATAAAACATGTTTACTATCTCTCGGTACAAACGCTTTTCTTACTTCCTTCCCTCTCTCCGTCCGAACCGGTATGTTTTGAAGATTGGGATTATTGCTTTGTAAACGGCCTGTTACCGCCACAGCCTGGCCATACGTTGTATGCACCCTCCCTGTCCTTCGATTGATCAGTTGAGGCAGGGCATCCACATACGTAGATTTTAATTTTGTCAATTCACGAAAAGCTAAAATATTATCGACGATCTGGTTTCCCTTTGCCGCCAGTTTGAGTAAGACATCCTCACCTGTTTGGTATTGACCCGTTTTAGTTTTCTTCGCGGAAGCGTCCAGTTTTAATTTATCAAACAGTACTTCACCAAGTTGTTTCGGTGATGCGAGGTTGAAACGAACTCCCGCTTGCTTATAAACACTTTCTTCTGCTTTTTTTGCGTCTTTTTCTAATTCTTTCGAGTAATCCGCCAAAAAATCAATATCCACCTTAATACCCTCAAATTCCATATCGGCCAATACTTTCACGAGCGGATTTTCTACTTCGTTAAATACTTTTTCGACTTCTTTCGATTTTAATAACGGAACAAATTTGTTTTTCAATTGCAGCGTTATATCTGCATCCTCTGCGGCATAGTCTTTAATTTTTTCCAGTTCAACATCTCTCATATTGCCCTGCGTCTTTCCTTTTTTGCCGATCAGCTCTTCAATGTGCACCGGTTCATAGCCAAGATATTTTGCACTGAGAAGGTCCATGCCCCGTTTGCCATCCGGTTCGATCACATAATGCGCCAGCATGGTATCAAAAAGTTTTCCGGCTATTTCAACACCATACCATTTCAACACCAGCATATCATACTTAATATTCTGGCCGATCCAGGTTTTCTTTTTATCGCTGAATAAAGGTTCAAACTGCGAGAGTATTTCTTTTGTTTTCGCCTGGTCGGCCGGGCAGGGAATATAATATGCTTCACCAGGCTTTATCGAAAAACTTAGACCTACCAGTTCCGCATCATTCGCATCAATTCCGGTTGTTTCCGTATCAAAACAGATCTCTTCGTATTTTTTTAAATCAGCCACTAAGTTTTTTATGGCTTTACTATCAACAACGGCTTCGTATTTATGCGGTGTGTTATTGATGTTTTTATCCGCAGACAATCCCTCAGCCGGCTCAAATGCTTCATCTGCCGGCTTCAGACCGGAAGACTCCGGTTCTTTGGGTTCGATGATGTTTCCAAACAAATCAGTTTGAATACCCTGGGGTATCGCTTTTTCAACAACTCCTTGTTGCCCCGATGTGATTGAGAAATCTTCGCCGAGGAGTCTTTTGCCCAGCGTTTTAAATTCAAGTTCAGCGAAGACTTCTTTTAATTTTTCCTTGTTCCAGTCTTTTACTTTGAAATCTTCTTCATGAAACTGGATGGGAACATTGGTAATGATCGTCGCCAGTTTTTTTGAAAGAATAGCCGCTTCTTTTCCATTCTTTACTTTTTCTCCGAGGGCACCTTTGATACTTTCTGCATTGGCCAGGGCATTTTCCAACGTTCCATACTCAGCCAATAATTTAGCAGCGGTTTTTTCCCCGACACCGGCAATGCCCGGTATGTTATCAACCGCATCACCCATTAATCCAAGTATGTCTATGACCTGCGAAACTTCTTTAATATTCCATCTTGCGCAAACTTCTTTTGGTCCCAGGATTTCAACATCACCACCCTGATAACCCGGTTTATAGATCTTTACTTTATCTGAAACCAACTGCCCGTAATCCTTATCAGGGGTCACCATGTAAACTTCATATCCAGCTTTTGCAGCCTGCTTGCTTAAGGTGCCGATCACGTCATCTGCTTCGTACCCGTCCAATTCCATCACCGGAATGTTGAATCCCCTGATTATTTTTTTTATGTCAGGCACGGCGGCTAAGATATCCTCAGGGGCTTCCTGCCGGTTAGCCTTATAGCTTTCAAGATCGGTATGACGCTCTGTGGGGGCTTCTGTGTCAAAACAAACAGCCATGTGGGAAGGCTTTTGTTTGGTCAGCAATTCGATCAATGTATTGGTAAAACCAAATTGGGCATTTGTATTCCTGCCTTTTGAAGTAAGGCGCGGATTGCGGATGAGAGCATAATAGGCGCGAAATACAAGAGCAAATGCATCTAATAAAAAAACTTTCTTTTCCATGCCACTAAGATAGCTATTTCGGATATTGGAAAAGGAAAGCCTAAAAGCACAGAAACCCCGGTAGAAACCAGGGATTTGTGATATCTAAAACTCTGCTTTGCTTGAGAAAAAGGTTTGCAGCTTCTTTATTATCATCAGCAGTTATTGCTGAGA
Organism: Chitinophagaceae bacterium; assembly: GCA_025450235.1. Classification (GTDB taxonomy): domain Bacteria; phylum Bacteroidota; class Bacteroidia; order Chitinophagales; family Chitinophagaceae; genus VBAT01. The sequence continues at coordinate 7,675 of JANWHX010000148.1, forward strand.
AGGTATATCAGTTGAGCCGGCAGCTTTTGATTCAAGGTATTTTTCAGGATTGCTGACGGGAATAGTACCTCCAACTGAAGCAGTTGTCTGTATGCCTGTTTCAGGTGGCGTCACAGCTGCTTTGTCTTTGTGAATAAAATTCAGGTAAAGGGCGAAGAATAAAAGGTTGAAGGCGCAAAAATTGGCAATGCGGCGGATTCGTCGTTTCATGGGTAATTGGATTAACTGGTTTACAAAAAAACGATTAGTGGTTCAGGCTACCAAGATATAACACGTATAAAGGAGCTGCAAACGATCGGCGATTATTATTTACGAATATCGCAGAACTACCTGTTGTCAGTTAGGAAAATTACGAGGGGTTTATTTCTTCATTTCTTCAAGCTTTTTTTGCAACAGGAACATTTCATCCCGCAACCTCGCAGCTTCCATGAAATCAAGGTCTCTGGCCGCTTTTTCCATTTCTTTTTTGATCCGGGTTACTGCTTTCTCCATTTGAGGAATGGTTTTGTATTCTTCCTGGTCCTCGGCAGCAACCGTCACCAGGCCCTCATCCGGCGCAATGGCATAGGGATTAGCGGGATCATATCCTTTTATATCCAGTACCGACGTTTGTGCAAATACCTCTTTCGTTGATTTTATTATTGTCTTTGGTGTGATTCCGTGTTCAATGTTAAAAGCAATTTGCCGTTCCCTTCTGCGATCGGTTTCATCAATTGTTTTTTGCATACTTTCTGTCATCTTATCGGCATAAAAGATTACAAGACCATCTATATTTCTTGCCGCACGTCCCGCTGTCTGGGTCAATGATTTTTCATTGCGCAAAAATCCTTCTTTATCCGCATCCAGGATCGCTACTAAAGAAACCTCCGGGAGGTCAAGACCTTCACGCAATAAGTTTACCCCAACAAGTACATCTATTTCACCCAATCTCAACTGGCGAAGGATTTCGACCCGATCCAGTGTATGCACTTCACTGTGTATATATTTTGATTTTATATTGATGCGATGGAGGTATTTATCCATTTCTTCCGCCATCCTTTTGGTCAGGGTGGTTACCAATACGCGATCTCCTTTTTTTATACGCTTATCAATTTCATCCAGCAGGTCATCGATTTGATTAACACTGGGTCTGATCTCGATCGGGGGATCTAACAGGCCGGTAGGCCGGACCACTTGTTCAACTACAACACCACCTGTTTTCTCCAGTTCAAAGTCATCTGGCGTAGCAGAAACGTAAATGGTCTGATTTAGTAATGATTCAAATTCATGGAAATTCAATGGGCGGTTATCCAGTGCGGAAGGCAGTCTGAATCCGTAGTCAACCAAAATGAGTTTTCTGCTCCGGTCACCGCCATACATTCCACTCACCTGCGGAATCGTCTGATGGCTTTCATCGACCACCAGTAAAAAATCTTTTGGAAAATAATCCAGTAAGCAAAATGGTCTTGTTCCCGGCTTGCGACGATCAAAGAACCGGGAATAATTTTCAATTCCATTACAATAGCCCAGTTCGCGGATCATTTCAAGATCATATTCTACTCTTTCTTTTAGCCGCTGAGCTTCTATCAGCTTGCCAACACTTTTGAAGTATTCCGTCTGCGCCGACATTTCGTCCTGTATCTCATATATCACTTGTTGCAGAATATCTTTTGGCGCTACATACAGGTTGGCGGGAAAGATCGCAGCGTCTTCCATCTTAGCAATTCGTTTCCCGGTCACTACATCCATGCTTTCTATTTCCTCGATCTCGTCACCGAAAAAAGTGATGCGATAACCATAATCAACATATGGAAGATTAATGTCAACGGTATCACCTTTTACCCGGAAAGTTGCCCTGTTGAAATCTATTGTTGTTCTGTTGTATAATGAATTCACCAACGAATGCA
>JANWHX010000149.1 GCA_025450235.1 Chitinophagaceae bacterium
CCATAAATCAGTGTGTCATTCAGCGTATTGAATGATACCAGTATATCGGGGTGAAAATGGGTGTTAGAAGGGAAGGGTTTATAAATCCCCGTTACTTTGAAATCAAAGTAATTTCCAAAATTGACCTTTATTACTTTGTTGAGCGGGTCTTCATTTCCAAAATATTTTTTGGCCATTTCGTCAGTCATCGCGATGCTGTAAGGATCGCTTAATGCTTTTTGAGGATTACCTTTTGTAACGTCGGCTTTGAAAAAACTAAAGAACCTGGCGTCGGCAAAATAAACATTCTCTTCATTGACAATTTTATCGCCGAAGCGCAACGCGGTGGTACCATTTTGGAAAACCCTGGTCATGTCTTCAATTTCTTTGAAGTCATTTTGCAGCAGCGGACCGAATGGCGGGGCCACAGTACTTAAGGTAAGTGATATAGCGCCGGTCTCAGGGTTATTGAAACTGCGGGTCACTCTGTAAACCCTGTCAGCATTGGGTTGATACTTGTCGTAACTTATTTCATGGAGAATGAACGTAAAAATAAGCAGGCAGCAGGTAAGACCCACCGTCAATCCGAATAAATTGATCGAAGAAATGAACCTGTACTTCAGGAGATTTCTGATCGCGATCTTCAGGTAATTACGAATCATGGCTATACTTTAAGGGTGAGCGGTGAGTGGTGAATGGTGAGTAGGTTCCTATCTTACGGAAATTCACTACTCACCATTGACCCCCTCACAATTCAAGGCTATACCATTATATTTTCGAGCACGGTTTGCCCATCCAGCATGCGAATGATGCGGTGGCTGTAGCGGGCATCGTGCTCCGAGTGAGTAACCATGATTATCGTAGTTCCCTGTTCATTCAGGTCAGTTAATAATTGCATGACTTCGTTACCATTACTCGAATCAAGATTACCAGTAGGCTCATCGGCAAGGATCAGTTTAGGCTTATTTACCACCGCTCTTGCTACGGCCACACGTTGCTGCTGACCACCGGATAATTGCTGGGGATAGTGATTACGGCGATGCATGATCTGCATTTTATCCAGCACTTCTTCCACTCTTTTTTTCCTTTCAGCAGCTTTTACCCCTGTATAGATCAAGGGCAGTTCGACATTTTCAAACACTGTCAGCTCATCGATCAGGTTAAAACTCTGGAACACAAAACCAATATTTCGTTTGCGCAGATCAGCTCTTTTGCGTTCATTGAATTTGGCCACTTCAATTCCATTGAACATGAAACTCCCGGAATCGGGATCGTCCAACAAGCCGACGATATTTAATAAAGTGGATTTGCCGCAACCTGAAGGCCCCATAACAGCAACAAACTCGCCTTCTTTGACTTCAAGCGTCAGCTTGTTAAGCGCTACTGTTTCGACTTCATCGGTGCGGTAAACTTTTTCGAGGTTGGTAATCTTGATCATTGTTTTTTATTTAAATGAAAATTTTTCGAGGTTAAATGCTAAATAAACACAGGCTTAAGGGGGAGTGGTCGAAGCCTGTTTTTTCTGCTCCTTTTGGCAACAGTTTTTTATCTGCATTTTGCACATTCAGTTTGCAACATTTCTGTTTATCGCATTTGCTGCCGGTCTGTTTCGCCGAGGATAGAAGGCTCACGCTACAGATGATCATGAGGATGTAGAAGGTTTTTGGTTTCATGGCAAGAAAATTTATATATGAAGAATGAGGTTTACTATTTTTTTATCACGAGTTCCTGCATCTTATCATAGTTTTCATAGCTCGAAGTGACAACCTTATCACCGGGTTGTAATCCACCCAGCACTTCATAAAAATCAGGATTTTGACGGCCCAGCTGGATATCTGCTTTGTAAGCGGTGTGGCCGCCTTCACTCACCTTAAACACCCAATTACCGCCTGTTTGCTGATAGAATCCGCCTTTAGCCAGTAACAATGCTTGTGTTTCATCACTCAATGCTAACCGAATTTGTAAAGTTTGTCCCCGGCGTATGCCTTGCGGCGCCTGGCTTTCAAATTCCATATCGACCTGGAAACGACCATTGGTGACCTGGGTATAAACTTTTTTGATCTTAAGTTTATAGTCTTTATTCGCAAAAGTGAATTCACCTACCAGGCCGGTATAAATGCGTGAGATATAATGTTCATCAATATCGACCCTTACTTTATAGCCGCTGAGCACATCGATCTGCCCAAGCCTTTCTCCTTTATTTTTTGACTGGCCCTGTTCAGCATCCAATGAGGTAAGCTGTCCGTCAACAGGCGACCTCACGATCAGATCACCTTCTTTTTTCTTATATAAATGCAGTGCACTTTGCGAACCCTGGTAAGACTGCCGGGCCTGATCCAATTGTTGCGAATTTGTAATCGAATCTTGCTTAAGGAGTTGTTCAGTCAGATTTTTCTTTTGCAGGTAATAATTATAGTCATTCTCAGATTTCTTAAACTCCTGTAACCCGATCACTTTTTCATCATACAAGTTTTTATTTAATTTATAAATACGCTCAGCTTCCTTTAACTGGCTTTCGACATCAGTCATTTGGTTGAGCTTTTGAACAGTATTCTGCTGTGCCTGGTTGCGGGCAATCTGCATTTGCGTTAACGTATTATATACATTAGATTGCTGGGAAAGCAGGTTTAAAGCCAGGTCCGTATTACTTAGTCTTAAAATGGGCTGGTCCTTTTTCATCATGGCGCCATCTTCTACGTATTTTTCTTCCACTCTTCCTCCTTCCAATGCATCGAGATAAATAGTAGTAACGGGTAAAACAACGCCGTTAACAGGAATGAATTCCTGGAATGTACCGTTCTTTACTTCGCTGATCGTGATACGCTCTGCGTTGACATTTAACTTGCTTTTGCCCGAGGTCAAATACCAGCTAAAAAAAGCCAGGGCCACGACGCCGACAATAGCCGCGATCGTCAGAATGCGCTTCCTGTTCCATTTGCTTTTCTTGATTACTCTGTCCACTATTAAAGTCTTTAATGTTTATTGAAACTGTCCGGTTAAACGATCTGTAAATGATCTTAGTTACAGGCTCCTGTAATTATCATTTGGTAAGTGATAAATATGCCAGTTCTTGAAAAATTGGTTCACAATCAGTTACAAAAAGCCAGAACTACGAAGACGTTCGTTTATGATACACTCAGTGTCCGGTTTTGATACAGTTGTTTACAGCCTTTTCCCGTAAAAAATTAGTTGCCACCACTTTGTAATTATGGTATACTTGCAGCAGATATGACGGCAGCCTCGCCTGCAGATGCTACATGCAAAAAAAATAACTGCAAAAAAGATCATTCTTTTCAATCCAGGGTTGTTGATTTCTTATGAATCTTAAAAATGCTTCCATATTAATTGTAGATGATGATCCGGATGTATTAACAGCGGTCAGGTTGTTGTTGAAAACGGAGGCCCGGGAAGTGGTAACGGAAAAAAATCCCGAGAACCTGCGCTGGCATTTGTCCAAAGACAGTTTTGACGCGATCCTGCTGGATATGAATTTTACCAGCTCGATCAATACGGGTAATGAAGGTATATTTTGGCTAAAGGAGATACAAAAGCTAAAATCAGATGCCGCTGTTATTATGATAACGGCCTATGGCGATATTGATCTTGCGGTCAGGTCTTTAAAGGAAGGCGCCGCCGATTTTATCGTCAAACCCTGGCACAATGAAAAGCTGATCACAACAATCAGGGATACATTAAAACGTAAAAACACAAAGACCAGCATCACTCCTTTTTTAGGAGCAGACAGTCTTATCGGTAAAGAATTGCTGGGTGACTCCGAAGCGATGCAGCAGATCTTTTATAAGATCGAGAAGATTGCACCTACCGATGCGAATATCCTGATCCTCGGCGAAAATGGTACCGGTAAAGATCTTATTGCCAAGGCTATTCATCAACATTCGCTGAGGAGGGACAATGCATTTATAAAGGTAGATGTGGGCGCATTAACAGAAAGCTTGTTCGAAAGCGAATTATTTGGTCACAGGAAAGGCGCGTTCACTGATGCCAGAGAAGACCGGGCGGGAAGATTTGAATCTGCTGATAAAGGCACTATTTTTTTGGATGAGATTGGTAATATTCCCCTTCATTTGCAGGCTAAGCTTCTCAGTGTTTTGCAAAACAGGCAGGTGATTCGCCTGGGAAGCAATGAACCGGTCCCGATAGATATCCGGCTGATCTGTGCAACCAATGTAAGCCTGACCGAGCTGGCTAACGAGAACCGTTTCCGCAAGGATCTTATTTACCGGATCAATACCGTGGAAATCATTGTGCCGCCGCTCCGTAAACGTAGCAATGACATTTTATTACTGGCAAAACATTTTTGCAAGTTGTATAGTAATAAATACATGAAGCCGCTGCCTGAATTTGATACAAAGGCCATGGAAAAACTGCTCACCTATCATTATCCGGGCAATGTGAGGGAACTGCAATATATTATCGAACGGGCCGTGATCATGGCAGATGATAGCATACTTCGGCCCAATGATCTCATTTTTTCACCTATTGAATCGTCTGCTGTATCGGAATCCGAACCGGCAGAAATGAAGCTTAGCGCTGTTGAAAAAAATACGATACTTAAGGTTATTGAGAAACATAATGGTAATATTACCAAAGCTGCCAGAGAACTTGGCCTAACGCGAACGGCCTTATACAGGAGAATCAGTAAATATGATATTTAATTAATAAATCCGAAAATAGAAACTAGAAATCCGAAAAGAGAATTTCGAAATCCGAAAATAATCAGATTCCGAAGCATAGACCGCCCTTTTCGGATTTCGTATTTTTCTATTCGAGCTTTTTCGCCTATGTCAGTTAAGAAATTTGAATGGAGAATAATTCTGCGGGTCATCCTGTTGTTTGTGACATTGACTATTACCGCATTTATCCTGGTAAAAGGATGGTTCGTTTATTTATTATTATCTGTACCTGTCATCATTTATCAGTTGGTAGAGTTTACTCGTTTTCAGAAAAAAGCGCATAGTGAACTGGAACAGTTTGTAGAGTCTGTTCATTACCGCGACTTCTCCCGGTACTTTGATGTTAAACATGCCCCGGTTGATATACAGCCGCTGCGAAAAGGCTTTAACGAGATCAATACTACTTTCAAGATCATCAGCAAGGAAAAAGAAACGCAATATCAATACCTGCAAAAAATCCTTGAACTGGTAGACACGGGCATTCTTTCCTATGAAGAAAAAAGCGGAACTGTCGTTTGGATGAATGAATCATTAAAGAAGATGTTGCAATTGCCCTACCTGAAAACAGTTTATTCACTTATTAAAAGAGATGAAGCGCTTGCGAATGACATCATTGGGTTGAAACCGGGCGAAAACAAGATTGCAACAGCTCATATGGAAAGAACATCGTTCAAGATCTTGTTATCCGCTACTGCGTTTCAAACGGATGGCAAGCTCTTTAAACTGATTGCCTTTCAGAACGTAAATGAGGCATTGGATGAAACGGAATCTAAAGCCTGGCAAAAGTTGCTGAGTGTATTAACTCATGAGATCATGAATTCAGTAGCGCCGATCTCTTCATTGGCTGAAACATTGAAGAGCCGGTTGCAACAATCGGTAACAGTATTGAATAATGATTCCGGCTCTGTGGATGACCTGGAGATCGGGATCGAAACGATCAAACGGAGAAGTGAGGGGTTGCTGAAGTTTGCAGAAACGTATCGCAACCTTAACCGGATCACAAAACCCAATCTTCGGAAGGTTTATGTCAGGGATATTTTTGAAAATCTCCTTCAACTGATGCAGCCCACACTCGAACAAAAGAGCATCGAACTCGAAACTATTTTGAAGGATACCGATCTGGTTGTTGAAGCAGATACAAGTTTGCTGGAGCAGGTGCTTATTAATCTTGTCGTAAATGCGATGGAAGCGGTAAAAGACAAAGCTGACCCAAGAATAATTTTGACAGGTTATGTCGCCAATAATCGCAAAACAATAATCAAAGTTGCTGATAATGGCAGCGGAATACCTGCTGAGGTACTGGATAAAATATTCGTTCCTTTCTTTAGCACTAAAAAGAGTGGCAGCGGAATTGGCTTAAGTTTATGCAAGCAGATCATGATGCTGCATAAAGGAAATATCCAGGTGCAATCAGCGGAAGGGCAGGGGACGGCGTTTTTGTTGCAGTTTTGAGATCGCTTCTTCGACGAGTCTCCTCTGGTCAAAGGGCGAAATGTGTGGTATATTGTTGAAAGAGGGACTCGTCGACATACCTTCAAGCTTCATGCTTCTAAGACGGCGAGTCCGGCCGCCGAATTCATTTAGTTCAAAAACGTTGCCGGCCGAGACATCGCCTGAGAAGCGTTCGGGGTGCGACTCGTCGACATAATATCAGGCCTCATGTTTTTAAGACGGCGAGTCCGGCCGCCGAATTGATTTAGTTCGAAAACGTTGCCGGCCGAGACATCGCCTGAGAAGTGTTCGGGATGCAGCTTTGAAGCGCTCAAAGCGTACTCATATCAATCACAAACCTATACCTCACATCATTTTTTATCATTCGTTCATATGCTTCATTGATTTTCTTTATTGGAATGACTTCTACATCGGCGACAATGTTTTTTGCTGCACAATAGTCCAGCATTTCCTGCGTCTCTTTTGTGCCGCCAATCATAGAACCGGTTATACTTCTCCTGTTTTTGATCAATGCAAAGGGACTTGTCCTGGGATCTTCAGAAGGTAAGCCTACTACCAGCATCTTTCCATTCAAATCGAGCAGGTTCAGGTATTTTTTATAATTATGTTGGGCAGAAATAGTATTAAGAATAACATCGAAATAACTATCGGCGGCTTTCATCTGTTTTTTATCGGTTGATAATAGAAATTTATGAGCGCCTAATCTTTCCGCATCTTTTTGTTTCGAAGGAGAAGTACTTATCAATGTGACTTCGGCGCCAAATGATACGGCAAACTTTACACCCATGTGGCCCAAACCTCCCAAGCCAACAATCCCCACTTTAGTTCCGTTGGTAACACCAGCATAACGAAGAGGAGAGTACGTTGTAATACCTGCACATAATAATGGCGCTACTGCTTTCAAATCAAGCTTGGGCGAAATGTGATAAACATATCTTTCATCCGTAACAATGTTTGATGAATAACCTCCCTGCGCGATTGTTTTTCCATCCCTTTCTATGGCATTGTATGTACCTGTCATATCCTCCACACAATACTGTTCCATTTGCTGCTCACAGTTCTTGCACTTCCGGCAGCTATCAACCATTACGCCAACACCGGCAATATCTCCGGGCTTGAATTTTTTAACGGCATCACCAACTTTTAGTACCCGGCCAACAATCTCATGTCCCGGGACCATTGGATAGATAGATTCGCCCCATTCATCACGTACCTGGTGAATGTCACTGTGGCAAACGCCGCAATACAATATCTCAACGTGGACATCATTCGGGCGAACTTCCCTTCTTTTAAATTTAAAAGCAGCTAATGGATCTTTTGCATTCTTCGCTGCATAAGCTTTTGTCATCATATTGAACTATTATTTGTCTAAGTTAGCTGATAGCGCGACAACACCAGTTATCGATTCCATTTACAAGTATTGGCCATTAAAACCCTCGCTTATCATTTGTCTTTTCAAATTTTTCGTTTTTGTCAAAATTGACCACATTCCAATAAGCTTTCTTCGGCTGGTACGTTGTATCAAATAACAATGGGTAAGCTTTTCCGCCACCGCGCCTGTCGAGCCAGCTAGACCTGTCAGAAACATTCCAGAAGGTGACACTAGAGATCACTTCCCGGTATTTTCTGAACAGTTTGAACACCATCTCATATTGTTCAGCCTGTTTTGCTTCCCTTTCTGGGGTATATCCAACTGTACTATCACGTCGGAATCCTGATGGTTGCACTTTGATGTCCAGCTCGGTGATCTGAATTTTAAGACCGAGTTGCGCAAATTGACTGATCGTTGAATCCACTTGCCCGTGAGTGAGATCATGTATGGACCAATGTGCCTGCAAGCCCACACCATGGACCGGCACGCCGGCGTCTTTCAATCCTTTCACCAACCGGATGATCTTTTCTCGTTTAACGGGATTTGTTTCATTGTAATCATTATAGAATAACAGGGCATTGGGATCGGCTTCATGAGCATATTGAAATGCCTTGGCGACAAATTCTTCTCCACATATCCGGTACCATGCTGAATTCCTGAAATATTCATTGGGATTGTCGGAGATCACTTCATTACAGACGTCCCATGCATAAACGACATCTTTATATCTTGTCACTACGGCTGTAATATGATCTTTCAATCGTTTAAACAGTAGCTCCTTAGAAACCGTATCCGGCGGATTTTTTGTTGAATCCATAAATAACCAACGGGGTGTTTGATTATGCCAGCAAAGAGTATGACCGCGAAGCTTCAGATTGTGTTGTTTGGCAAAGGCGGCAATTGAATCGGCGTCTCTCCAGAAATATTCATTCTCCCGTGGATGAATAGGGCCCATCTTCATTGCATTTTCCGCGGTGATGCTTCCAAATTGCTGAATGATAAGTTGGCTCTCGTCCGCCCGTTTCAGTCCTTGTGGTGAGACGGCCACACCCATTGTAAAATAATCTTTGTAATAATCCCTTAGTCCTTTTGTTCTATCACCGGCTTGTTGCTTTTGCACTTTCCCAGACTTGCAGCCTTGCATGACCGAAATAAAAAAAGAGACAGACATGAACGCTGCAGTAAATAACCTGATCATAAGTCAATTTTATAAAACGACGTAATAACCTGTTTCATCAGGACACAAACATCTGGAGAACCAGCACCCCAATCAAACCAAGAATAGAAATAGTTGTTTCCATTACTGTCCATGATAAAAAAGTTTGTTTCAAGGATAGCCTGAAGAATTCTTTGAACATCCAGAACCCGGAGTCATTTACATGCGAACCAAAAACACTCCCGGTACCAACTGCCAATACCATCAATTCGGGGGATACTGCCCCGGACATTACGAGAGGTGATACAATCCCGGCTGCCGTGATACCTGCAACCGTGGCTGACCCAATTGCCACTCTTAATA
>JANWHX010000150.1 GCA_025450235.1 Chitinophagaceae bacterium
ACAGTGGCAAACCGTACCTCGATATGATGGAAAAGATTCTGGTTCAACATGGCTTACCCAAAGAATTAAAATACCTGGCGGTCATTGAATCGAATTTGAAAAGCAATGCGCGGTCCTGGGCGGGAGCTGTCGGTCCCTGGCAATTCATGCCTGCGACTGCGAGAAACATGGGATTAAAAGTTGGAAACAAATACGACGAAAGAAAAGACTTTTATAAGAGCACACACGCGGCCTCGAAATATCTTACCAGTCTTTTCGCCATTTATGGTGATTGGTTGCTCGTTATCGCTGCCTACAATGGGGGTGCCGGCAAAGTGAATTCTGCGATCCGGAAAAGTGGTAGCCGGGATTTCTGGACTCTTCAAAGATATTTGCCGACTGAGTCAAAGAATCATGTAAAAAAATTCATCGCGACTCACTATATCCTGGAAGGTGGCCGCGGCGGCATCACAACCGTTACAAAAGAAGAGGCGAAAAATTTCGCTACTGCGACTATTTCAACTTTAACATCTGAAGAATTGGCGGGTTCCAAAACGCAGTCCCTCAGCGGGCGGTATAATTCTCTTGTGATTACAAAGCACATCACCATGGATATTACTGACTTCAATAGAATGAACCCCGATTTTGACAAGACCATAGCTTCCGGCGATGTGTACGAAATGCGATTACCTAACAATAAAATGGATGTTTTTCTTTCAAAGAAACCTGAGATCCTCAATGAATCCATGCAATTGTTATTGAACGGGAATGGCGGTTCAGCTCCCTCTTCGAGCCTTTAATTGACTGCTATAGTCAGGATAGAACAGTTTTTATCGCCTCGGCTTTTAGTAAGCATTCGTCCCACTCTTTTTCCGGGTCACTGTAAAATGTTATGGCGGATCCGGCCTGGAACGAAAGATAATTGGAAAAGGCATTATACATCAAACTTCGAATTACTACATTAAGATCAAAGTCTCCATTAGGAGAAATATAACCGAGACATCCGGAGAAAATACCTCTTTTGGTTTTTTCGTATTCTTCGATCAGTTCCATCACTCTTTTCTTTGGCGCTCCTGTCATTGAACCCATGGGAAAGGTCGCTTTTACTATTTCAGCGAAAGAAACATTCTTCCTCAACTCTCCACTGACCGTTGATATCATTTGATGAACCTGCGGAAAAGAATAAATGCCATAAAGCTCTTCTACTTTTACAGTTCCCTCTTTACATACTTTTGAAAGATCATTGCGAACCAGGTCAACGACCATCACGTTTTCGGAACGATCCTTATCACTATGAAATAATTCTTCCCTGTTTTTCTCATCTTCAACTTTGTTGTCGCCAATTCTTTTTGACGTTCCTTTGATCGGTTGTGAGAGTATCCTGCTTCCCTCTCTTTTCAGGAATCTTTCCGGGCTGGCACACATCAGCCACCTGTCATCTACTCTGTATAAAGCTGAAAATGGATTCGGTGATAACGCCGTAAGTTTTTTATAGATAGCTCCCGGATCAATAATGGCTTTTTCTGCATAAAACTCCTGGCAGAAGTTGATCTCATAACAGTCACCCCGCAGGATGTGATTTTGTAATTCACGTATAATCGAAATGTATTCTTCCTTTTGAATCCTGCTTTGAATGAGAGGACTGCTTTGTAGCTGAACTCTTCTATCCGGGGCCGAAGAGATTTCATCGAATATCTGGTGCGGGTCACTTGCCTCTATGATCATTTCTTTCCCGTTAAGCCTGATAATAATTTCCGGTTCGAAGAAAAACAAATCCGGGAATTGAATGCGGTCTTTATGGCGGGAGAGTAATTCACCTGGTTCAATACTCAAATCATAGGCAAGATGTCCAAAAAGCCAGGTTCGTTTCTCGTCTGTGAATTTTTGCAGCAGGTCTAATGCGTCATTGCCGGTCGCGATGACCTTTCTTTTAATACCTGCTCCCACGATACACTCCTGTGTATGGGGCTCGATATGATATTGATGATTATCCAGGAAACAAAAAGTGTTGAACCGCTGTACCCAGTTCAACACTTTATATTTTATTTCCCCGAGATCAGTTACGGGAAAAGAATTGGTCAAAGTTGAAGTGCTCAATATTTTTGGACAGATAAGTTCGGTTAATAATCATCTTCTTCATCGTCGATGCCATCATCATTAAACATATCCTTAAATTCCTCATCCAACTTAAAATCATCTTCCTCTTCAACCGGTTTTTTTCCGGCGACACCGGTTGTCTTCTTGCCTTTTGATTTCGGTATATCGAATTCCTCGAAGTCCGGATCCCAGTTCTCTTCTTCTTCCACTTTGTTCCATTCATCTACTTCATCAACGCTATCGTCGTCGTCGTCTTCATCTTTCTCTTTTTTGGAAGCAACAGCCGCTTTGCCTCCTTTTTTGGCAGGCTTCTCCTCCTCACCATCTTCTTCGAAGTCGTCATCTTCATCGTCTTCGTCGATCTTCTTTGGCTTGGATGATTCTTTCTTTACAGATTCTTTATCAGGAGTTATTTTTCCTGGAGTCTTTTTTTCTTTGCCGGGTTTTGATGCCATAGGTGTGGTCAGGTTATGGATGTAAAATTTCAGCGAAGTTTTTAATCCGCCAAATTTTTAAAAAAATTTTTTTTATTTCGTTCAGATATACACATTATGCAAAAAAGAGGGCTTTTTTTTGGATTTGACGCTTATATTGCTATTATCTGCTCCCGCCCGGGTCCGTTTGATATGTAATGTATCTTAACGCCCAGATACTGATTGATGAATTCCACATATGTCTTCATGGTCACAGGCAACTCTTTGAATGATTTTGCCGAACCAGTCGCAGTATTCCAGCCTGAAAATGTCTTATATATCGCTTCAACCTGCACCCGGTCAAGCCGGAACGGAATCTCATTGCACTCTTTTCCGTTTATTTTGTAACCGGTGCAAATCTGTAATTCCTTGAATGCATCGAGTACGTCGGCTTTTGTCATCACGATTTTGGTAACCCCGTTGATCATGCAGGCAAATTGCAATGCCACCAGGTCTATCCATCCGCACCGACGGGCCCGGCCGGTTGTAGCGCCGAATTCGTTGCCAATTTTCCGCAACTCTTCACCTACTTCATTTTCCAGTTCAGTCGGAAATGGCCCCCCTCCCACTCGTGTGCAATACGCTTTTGTCACGCCTATTACATCTCTTATCTTTTGCGGCGCCACTCCAAGTCCGCTGCAAACTCCTGCTGATATCGTATTGGATGAGGTAACAAAGGGAAAAGTGCCAAAATCAATGTCGAGCATGCTGCCCTGCGCTCCTTCTGCCAATATTTTCTTCCCTGCCTGCAATTGATGATTAATATAATATTCGCCATTCACAATATTGAGTTGCTTAAGAAATTCAAGCGCGTCAAAAAATTCTTCCTCCCAGGCAGATATATCTTCATTAAAAGAAAAATTATCCAGCAGTTTCTGGTGTTTCAACCTAAGTTTGATATAGGCGGTGGTGAAATTCTTATCAAGGAGGTCGCCGACGCGCAAACCATTCCTTCCTGTTTTGTCCATATAGGTCGGAGCTATACCTTTCAATGTGGACCCGATCTTTTGATGGCCCTTTGATAACTCCGCAGCTTTATCCAATGCCCGATGCGTTGGAAGTATCAGGTGGGTTCTTTCGGCAATAAAAAGATTTTTTTTAAGATTCACTCCAAATCCTGCCACGATATCACATTCCTTTTTCAGTGTCACCGGGTCAAGCACTACTCCATTCCCGATCAGGTTGAGCTTATTTTCCTGGAAAACTCCCGAAGGGATCTGGTGAAGCACAACTTTTTTGTCTTGCACGTATAAGGTATGACCGGCATTAGGTCCGCCCTGGAATCGGGCGACCACGTCATAGTCCTTTGCAAAGTAATCAACGATCTTTCCCTTTCCTTCATCGCCCCACTGCAGGCCAAGTATTACATCAACCATGGTATTACCAGATTTATTTGAACCAACCCAATTACTGCTATCCCTCCCGCCAAATCGCGGGATGAAACTCCTCTCACCTACGCCCATTCCTCTACATTTCAGAAGTCACTCAGGATTTACTTTTCGGGAGTGCTTCATTTTGAATTTTTTTGCCACGGATGCACGAAAAAACCATAAAAAGAGAATTTTATTCCGTGAATCCGTGGCTTCCATTTTTCGGAGGCCAGAGCAATTATTTGCAAACTGAGACACTACCTACTTTTCTGAAAGCGCTGGCAAAAATACTCTTTCAACAAAGAGCCACCGAATAATTCCGGTGGCTTTTTTTGAATCTCCTGGCTGCTTTGATTATAACATATTACCCACATCAAAGCGGCCTTACAAATTTTATCGTATCAGCGTAACTGTTCCTTTTTTACTAATGATTTTGTTATCCATCGTCACTCCTTCTATCATCCAAATATATACTCCACTTGGTTGTTCAAATCCGCCCATTCTGCCGTCCCATCCCTTATCCAATGTTGTGGTGGAAAACAACATTTGACCCCAGCGATTAAAGACTTTGAAATATTTCAGTGTCTTAATACCTACCGGGAAAGGAATAAATGTTTCGTTTTTTCCGTCACCGTTGGGCGTGAAACCAGTTACCATATAAATATCCGGTCCTTTAAATACCCGTACCGTTACAAATCCGTCTCCTGCACATCCGGCAGATGTGGTAGCCGTTACTTTATAAGTCACAACAGTCCCGTCTGTTAACGGAGCGGTAGCTATGGGATTAGCAATAGTAGGATTATCAAGTGCTGAGGCAGGCGACCAACTATAATCGGTACCTGCAGAGGTTGCCAACAAGGGAATTTGAACTCCTGCAGATACGATCGTATCTAAAGGAAAAGTTGTAACCTTGATGGGTGGTGTTACCCGTACGATCACCTGGTCAGATATCACCGAAGAACAACCGATGGCGTCCGTCACTGCTAAAGTATAAGTAATGGTTTTATCCGGCGTGACAACCGGGTTGGCAACAGAGGTGCTGCTTAGATAGGTTGACGGCGACCAGGAATAGGTTGAGCCACCTGACCCTTGCAATTGATACGTTTTTCCATAACAAATATCGCCGGGTGGCCCTGCATCAGGAATGGGTGCTGAGCTAACCTGGACAAAGACATCATCAGTAATTACACAGGGCCCCAATGTCGCAGTCACTGTATATAAAGTGGGAATGACAGGTTGCGCAATTGGATTGGCAATTGTGCTGCTGGAAAGACTCGCGCCATTTGTCCAGCTAAACTGTGTGGCATTACTAAGTAATTGGAGTGAAACGGTTTTACCTTCGCAAATCGCGGCCGGATCAATCATCGGGGTGAAAGTGAGATTGTTGCTGAGGCCAACCACGATTCCATTAACGGGGTAAGTGCAACCATTCACATCTTTTACGTTAATATCATAGGTGCCGGGCCCAACATTAAATTTGTTTCCTGTCTGGAAAGTGCCACCATTTAAAGCATATTGATAAGGTGAAACACCACCCACTGAATTGATACTAATGGTTCCATCATTTCCACCGCAGCTTGCATTGCTCGTCAATGATGTTGCGGTTAGTAACGGTGGTTCTGTAACAGTAACATTTATCCGCGGAATAGCACAACCATTAGCATCCCTGACAAACACAGAATAATTTCCTGCGGCTACGTTAAAAGTACCGCCTGATTGGAAGATAACGCTGTCCAGGGAATAAGAATAAGGAGCTGTTCCTCCCGAACCAGACACAATGATCTTTCCGTTGTTTCCGCTATTACATAAAACGGCTTGTTGAGAAGTGGTAGCCTGTAGCTGTGAAGGCTGTCCAATTGCGACAGCGGCAGAATTACTGCACCCGACTGCATCCTGGATATAGACCGTGTATGTATTTGCGGGAAGGCCGTTAAAGATATTACCTGCCTGCCATGTCACATTATTCAATGAATATTGTATCGGTGCAGTTGCGTTGACAGAAGCAATAGCGGTTATACTTCCTGTCGCACTACCAAAACAGGTCGCATCAAGTTTAGTCGGGGTTACGTTGATCGGCGGCCCGGGATTGACAGTAGCAGGTAAACTACCCGAACTACATCCACCGGCATCCGTTACATTGATTGTGTAATTGCCCGCTGCTATCGCATTAAATGCAGGAGAAGATTGTGGCGCAGATCCATTCAGGGAATATAAGTAGGGAGCCGTTCCGTTAGTGGGAGCCTGCACATTGATCGATCCATTGCCGGCGCCACCGCAGCTCGTATTAACCGCGGTAAGAATTGCATTCAACAGATTGCCGGCCGCCACGTTCATATTGTTTAAGGTAACCTGGCATCCATTGGCATCAGTAATCACAGCGCTATAAGTTCCGGCTGTAAGATTATTAAATGTTATGGTCAAACTTCCTGTCTGAGTAGTGCCACCCGGACTCAATACCGCAGTGAATGGAGCAGTGCCGCCGGTCTGTGGAGTGAGCACAAGTTTTCCGTTGCCCGCACCCGCGCAAGTTGTTGCAGTGGGAGTAAATGCCACTGTAAAGCCTATTCCTGCCGCCACGGTGGTAGCCACCGGGGTTGAGGTGACACAGCCATTTGCGTCGGTAATAGTTATACTATGTAAACCTGAAGCTACGCCCGCGAATAAGATTGTATTGGTAGAACTGGTTTGTGTAGCAGTTCCATCCATAATCGCTGTATATGGAGGGGCGCCGCTTCCCATGTTTATTGAAATACTTCCGTTGTTCACCCCGGCGCAACTTGTGCCCGTAGCTGTGGGAACCGCAATCAACCCTGCACCAGTAGTCACTGTCATATTGTTTAATGTAACCTGGCAACCATTGGCATCAGTGATCACGGCACTATAAGTACCCGCAGAAAGGCTGCCAAATGTGATCGTCGATGTTGCACTTGTTTGTGTAACTGCCCCCGGATTTAATGTAGCAGTGAACGGAGCAGTTCCAGGTGTTTGCG
>JANWHX010000151.1 GCA_025450235.1 Chitinophagaceae bacterium
GGCAGCCACTGCAATGTAAATTCCGTTTCAAAAATAAACTTTGCCAACATCCAGCTTATACCTAGTGACAACACAATACCTGTGGCTGCCGCAAGAGCCCCTAAGAAAAAATATTCCAGGGCCGTGATGTAAAAGATCTGTTTCCGACTTGCACCCAGTGTACGTAGTAGCACACTTTCCTGTATGCGCTGGTATTTACTTATAAGCACCGAGGCTATTAATACAATAACGCCTGTAAAAATGCTAAAGCCAGCCATGAAGCGAAGGACAAAGCCAATTTTATCTAATAATTTATCCACTATACTCAACACCAAACTCAAATCTATAATAGAAACATTGGGGAACCGTTTCACCATTAGTTGCTGAAACCGGGCCGACGCTTCTTTGTTTGGAATTCGGGTAAGCAATACATGAAACTGCGGCGCTTCTTCCAGCACCCCGGTAGGAAACACGACCAGGAAATTTGTTTGTATCCGGTTCCAGTCTACCTTACGAAAACTGCCAACAATAGTGGGAATAACAGAACCCTGCACATTAAAAACCATCGTATCACCAATATCAATGCTGTTGTTCCTCGCAAACCGTTCTTCTATTGAAATAAATGGAGCGCCGGATGATTGATCAACTGTACCTGACCACTTACCTTTTGTTATTGTTTCGGAATTGGTGATCGAATCACGAAATGTTACACGGTATTCGCGGTCAAATACCCACTCGTGCATTTTTATGGTGCTGTCTTTTTGCAGCGTTTCCAGCGTTATATCATTTACCTTTTCCAACCGCATATTCACAATGGGTACGGTTCCATCTATTGGCAATCCTTGTTGTCGTGCCAATGCTACGACGCTGTCTTTTTGTAACGGTTGTATATCAAATAATATAGTATTAGACTGGTTGCCACTGGCAGAGAGCATCACACGGTTAAGCAAAATAGACTGCACAGAAAACATCGTGCAGATAAATGCGGTACCTAAGCCAATGGCAACAATTAATATGGTTGTTTGGTTATTCGGCCTGAATAAGTTTGCCAACCCTTGCCGCCATAAATAACTCCAGGCGTCCGGAAAGAAACGACGAACGGCCCATTTCAATACGGCAGCTATAGCAACCAATATTAAAAAGGCTATTAAAACGCCAAGAGAGAAAGATATAGCCTTCTGCGTACTATTTAATTGCATGTAACTAAAGCCAAAAACAAAGAGCATTATAGCTACATATACCATCCACTTCACCGGATCTTTAAACAGGCTGAGTGATTGAAACGATAATCGCAGCGTATTCAACGGCGAAACATTGCGAATGGAGATCAGTGGCAACAGGGCAAAAAGAAACGAGATCACAATTCCTAATAACAATCCCTGCCCAATAGCTTTCCAGGAAAGATGCGGAGTAATCTCTACAGGTAAAAAATCTTTAAGGGCAATTGGTAAAACCTGTTGGATGATCGTTCCTAATGCAGCGCCTGCAAGCGAACCAATAAAACCTATTACAACAATCTGTATAAGGTAAATAAGAAATGCTTGCCTGCCCCTGGCACCGAGGCAACGCAATATGGCTACCGAACTGATTTTTTCCCGCACATAAATGTGAATTGAGCTTGCTACACCAATACAGCCAAGCAATAAGGCAATAAAACTGATCAGGGCCAGGAACTGTGTAAGATCTCTCAATGATCTGCTGGTATCTTCCTTCTGACTTTCAACGGTATCATAGTTCAGGCCTTCCCTATCCAACCGGGGTTCAATTTTTTTTACAAGTTCTTCCATGTTCACCGGTTTATCGAACTTGAAGTAAAACCTATAGTTTATTCTGCTTCCTTTTTGCGAAAGGCCGGTTTTTTCAAGATATTGAAGAGGTATATAGACAACCGGCGCAACAGATGCCGACAAACCAGTTTGCCCGGGAGCACTAATTAATGTACCGGCAATTGCAAAACTTAGATTTCCAATCTTTACAGTGTCACCCACCCGGGCATTAAACTGTAGCATTACCGTTTGATCAACCAATGCGGTTTGTCCTTTCCGGAATGATCGTCCGGCCGCGGAAGGCAATGTCTCCAAATCTCCGTAATAAGGAAACTCCCCGTTCAATGCACGAACCTGCACCAAACGTGTTCCTTCATTTTTGGGAAAATAGATCATGGATGTAAAGCTCTGTTGCTCCGATCTCCTGTCAGCCAGCGAATCAGCCATTTTCCTTATGCCGGGACTTACCTGTTTATTGCTGCTGAACTCCAGGTCGGCGCCCAATAAGCTCGCCGCCTGCCGGTCTATTTCGTGGCTCATATTATCACCAAGAGAATAAATGGCCACCATCGCAGCAATGCCAAGGATAATAGACGATACAAACAATAACAAACGTGAACGGTTTCGCCTGCTATCGCGCCAGGCCATTTTAAGTAGCCAGGGGAAATTCAATTTATTCATATGTTTATCGACTTGCAAAATACCCTAAGTATAATCCATTCATTGTGTTTCGTTACTGACTATTGACTATCGACTCAGGACTCCCGACTGAATTCATCCGATACAATTCTGCCGCCCTTCAACTTGATAATACGTCCGGTTTTATTTGCCAGTTCAACATCATGTGTGACCATAATCAAAGTAGTACCGGCTTCCTTATTCAGGTTAAAGATCAGTTCAATAACCCCCCGGCTTGTTTCACTATCCAGATTCCCCGTAGGTTCGTCAGTAAATAAGATTTGGGGTTTATTGATAAAGGCCCTGGCCATTGATACTCTTTGTTGTTCACCACCGCTTAACTGCGCAGGATAGTGATGTCCCCGCTCTGCCAGGCCAACTTTGTGAAGCAGGTCAACCGCTCTTTTTTTTATATTCTTTTCCCTGCGCAGTTCTAAAGGCACCATCACATTTTCCAGCGCCGTAAGGGTGGGCAGTAATTGAAAGTTTTGAAAAATAAAACCCACATGTTGATTTCTTATACTGGCGCGTTGGTCTTCATTTAACTGATCAAGCTTTATATTATTTAACTCGACTGTACCTGTGCTTGAACGATCCAGTCCGGCCGCCAATCCCAGCAAAGTGGTTTTGCCGCTGCCGGATGGCCCGACAATGGCCATAGTTGATCCCGCTTCAACAGAAAAACTAATATCCTCCAGGACCGTCAACGTTCGACCTGCACTCTGATACGTTTTGCTGAGGTTTTGTATGTTTAGTATTGTCGGCATTAATAATTACTCTTTAGAGCCCCGTAATTTAAATTAAAATTGCGAGTGGTGAGTGGTGAATTGTGAGCGGTGAGTGATGAGTCGTGAGTAGGTCGTTCACAGTAGAAATATGAATTGAGAGCACAAAGTACACAAAGAATTAACTAAGTGCACGACGTAGGTCCTTCGAATTCCTTCGTGGCCTTCGTGTTTCCCTATTTTTTTTGCAGTGTGTGAGTCTTAGAATTCAGCAAGTTTTGCACAAAGGACACAATGCATGAACACTCTTCTCTTCTTTGTGTTTCTTTGTGACCAGTTTGTGTGTCTCGTCGAGTTACGAAAATAATTGACACAGCGCATTTTTTTATACTCAAATCAACATCGCATGAAAAGATCAAGCCTTTACTTAACCATCCTGGTCAGTTCTTTTTTATCTTCTTGCCAAACAAGCGACAAGGACAAAGAAGACTTAACCGAACAGAGCAAAAAAGAGATCATGCAGGCCGAAAAGGATTTTGAAACTATGGCTGCTGAAAAAGGGATCGCCGAAGCGTTCTGGTTTTATGCCGACTCCAATGCCGTGATCAAACGCCAGAATGATACGCTTATCCATGGCAAAGAGCAGATCAAACAATATTACTCAGCCGATTTTTATAAAGCCGCCACCGTAAAATGGACACCCGACTTTGTCGATGCTTCTTCCAATGCTGACGTCGGATATACCTATGGCAAGTACACCTGGCAATCCAAAGATAGTACTGGCAAGCCCATTGAATTCAAAGGTGTGTTTCATACGGTGTGGAAGAAGCAAAATAATGGGGAGTGGAAGTATGTGTGGGATTGAAGGCACGGAAAGGCGAAGATGCGAAATCGTGAGTGGTGAGTCGTGAGTCGTGAGTAGGTCGTTCACAGCAGGATAATTTTAATACCTTGGTTGAGGTCGAAAGGATAAGCAGCCTAATGCCGATGTATAATCAGAATGGAAATTATTATTGCAAATGATGTAAAAGAATTGGGACAAGCCGCAGGCCATTCTGCAGCTGACCTGATCCGGCAAGCCATTGCAGAAAATGGATCGGCGAATATTATTTTGGCTACAGGCACCAGTCAATTTGAAACATTAAACCAGTTAATCTCAGAACCAGCTATTGACTGGAGCAATGTAGTGATGTTTCACTTAGATGAATACCTGGGATTGCCGGTAACAGCAAAAGCAAGTTTCAGAAAGTATTTAAAAGAGCGATTTATCGAAAAAATACCTTTGTTAAAAGCAGCCCATTTAATAAATGGTGAAGCCAATGCGGAGCGTGAATGTGAGCGCCTGGGAGATTTGATTAAGAAACACCAGATAGATGTTGCATTAGTTGGAATCGGCGAAAACGGGCACTTAGCTTTTAATGATCCGCCGGCCGATTTTGAAACAGAACAGCCTTATATAATCGTTGATTTGGATGAAGCCTGCCGTAAACAGCAAAAAGGTGAGGGATGGTTCTCTACACTTGATGATGTGCCAAAACAGGCAATCAGCATGTCCATAAAACAAATCGTAAAATCAAAACACATTATCTGTTCTGTGCCAGACAGCAGAAAAGCAATAGCAGTTAAAAATACGTTTGAGCAAGCTGTCAGTAATCTTTATCCCGCCAGCATTCTACAATTGCACCCAAATTGCGCTTTCTATTTGGATGGGTCTTCTGCGGCGCTACTTTCGGAAAATATAATTTCAACGACAACGCAGAAATAACTTTCACCTTCATGAGCAAAATACTAACCGCGTCAGTTGAAATAAGTTCATTAACAAAAAAGGATACAATCATTTCAATATTTATAATCGGCCTTCTTTTTTTCATCTTTGGTTTTGTTTCATGGGTAAATGCCATCCTGATACCCTATTTTAAAATTGCCTGTGAGTTAACACACTTCAAAGCCTACCTCGTTACGTTCGCCTTTTATATTTCCTATTTTATCATGTCTGTTCCCTCCTCTTTCCTGCTAAAAAAAACAGGGTTTAAAAAAGGAATGATGATTGGCTTCTGGGCAATGTCTTTAGGTGCTTTTATTTTTATTCCGGCGGCGTTGACAAGAACGTATGAGGTCTTCCTGGTTGGACTGTTCACCATTGGAGCAGGCCTTTCAATTTTGCAAACAGCAGCCAATCCATATATTACTGTTTTAGGGCCTAAAGAAAGAGCCGCGCAACGTATCGCGGTCATGGGCATTTTCAATAAAGGCGCCGGCATTATTGCCCCTTTAATTTTTGCAGCCGTTATTTTAAGAGCAACAGATACAGATTTGTTCGCTCAGCTTGCAACCATGAATGCAGAAGAAAAGGACAATGCCCTGGATGAGTTAATAAGGAGAGTGATTATTCCCTATGCATGCGTAGGAACTGTCTTATTTGGATTAGGATTGGTGGTGCGGTATTCTCCACTGCCGGAAATTAATGCAGAGCAGGAAACCCCTGCAGTAGCCGAGGCAAATAGGACAAGGAAAACAATATTCCAGTTCCCTCATTTGATCCTGGGTGCTGTAGGCATTTTTCTTCATGTAGGAACCCAGGTTATTGCAATTGATACAATAATAGGATATGCTAATTCTATGAATGTACCATTGATGGAAGCAAAATCCTTTCCTTCTTACACCTTGTTTGCTACCATATGCGGTTATATACTGGGCATTATAGCTATTCCAAAATACATTAGCCAGGTAAATGCCCTGCGATTGTGTACGGTATTAGGTACAGCGCTTACCTTGCTTATTATTTACACCCATGGACAAATTACTTTTTTAGGACACGTAACAGATGTCTCCATTTGGTTTGTTGTTTTATTGGGTCTTGCCAACTCACTGGTATGGGCCGGTATATGGCCATTGGCGTTAGATGGACTTGGCAGATTTACCAAACTCGGCGCTTCTATTATGATCATGGGTTTATGCGGCAATGCTATTCTCCCACTCTTCTATGGCTGGCTTGCTGACAAATTTGATGTACGACAGGCTTACTGGGCTTTATTTCCTTGTTATTTATATCTTGTATTTTATGCGGTTTATGGTCATCGGGTAAGAAGTTGGAGTTTGCAAGAAAAAAGAAAAGAATGAAGCCGGGGATTTGGATATTGGGATATTGGGATAATGAGATATTAGAATGCGATCATTAAAAATCCATTCAATCTTTGTCATCCGTGTTCCTGTATTTGTATTCAAGTATGGCGAGACCTGACTTACAACAATTTATCTTCAATGAAACAGCAGCTCATAAAAATCTATAACGGTAAAATAATAACTCCGGAAAGGATCATAAATAACGGAACTATCCTTGTAACCGGTGACAGCATTACGGCAGTGCTGGAGGGGGATGCAGAGGCTACTGATGCGCTTGAAATTGATGCAAAGGGAAACTATATATCTCCTGGATTTATAGATATACATGTACATGGCGGAGGTGGATATGATTTTATGGATGGAACTGAGGAAGCTTTTTTAAAAATAGCAGAAACACATGCCCGTCATGGTACAACTGCTATGTTGCCCACCACGTTAACAAGTGAAAAGGAAGGGCTTCTTCAAACTCTCAAAGTCTACGAGCATGCAAATAAGAAAAATGTAAAGGGTTCGCAATTTATTGGAATGCATTTGGAGGGTCCGTACTTTGCGATAAACCAAAGAGGAGCACAGGACCCAAGATATATTCGCGATCCTGATCCAAAAGAGTATAAAGAAATAATGGAACGCTCCTCATCCATTAAGCGTTGGAGCGCTGCCCCGGAATTAAAAGGTGCCCTGGAGTTTGGCAGGTATGTAATGGCTAAAGGAGTATTGGCCGCAGTAGCCCATACCGATGCTATTTACGAGGAGGTGCTGGAAGCTTTTAACGATGGCTGGACACTTACCACACATTTGTACTCCGCTATGTCGGGTGTAACAAGGCGCAATGCATTCAGATATGCAGGTGTAATTGAGAGCGCTTATCTTTTAGATGACATGGATGTCGAGATTATTGCAGATGGTGTTCATTTGCCTGCTCCTCTATTGAAACTGGTATACAAGATAAAAGGCACTGCCCATACTGCGTTAATTACAGATGCTATGCGGGGTGCCGATATGCCGGAAGGAGAAAGTGTGTTGGGCAGACTGAAAGATGGATTAAAAGTGATCATTGAAGATGGTGTAGCCAAACTTCCGGACAGAAGTTCATTTGCGGGAAGTGTTGCGACTGCAGACAGACTTGTAAGGACGATGATCCAAATGGCCGATGTGCCTTTACCGGATGCTGTGGTCATGATTACAAAAACACCCGCACGGATTATGAAAGTAGAGAATAAAAAAGGTTCCCTGGTTGAAGGTAAAGATGCAGACATTGTAATTTTTGACGGGGATATTAATATTAAAATGACAATGGTAAGAGGAGAGATAGTTTACAGGAGTCCTGAGTGGTGAGGCGTGAGTTGCGAGGCGCGCAGGTCTTCACGACCTCAAACATAAGAATTGGGAGCATAAAGAACACGAAGTTTTGCACAAAGGACACAACGTATTGAACACTCTTTCTTCTTTGTGTCCTTTGTGCTCCTCCCACCATGCCGTGATTATTTCTCCCGTCTGATCCCGTGATGAGTAAGGAATTCCCGTTTATTGAATTTTCACCGTTTAAAACTGTTATCCGCAAGCGTAGGGCGGATCAATAATACGGGGTACGGTTTTGGATTCAATCCTGTTAAATAAGAATATGAACCAAAAGAACAAAAAGCAATTTGGCGTATGGATGGATACGCATCATGCAACTGTAGTAGGAAAGGCAAATGAAGATACGGAAGATTTTACTGTACTAGGTACAGCAGGTAATGCAGGGGCTGAACATAATACCAGTGAAAAGAACGAACACAATGATGCAAGAACATTGCAGCACAAATTTTTTAAAGAAATATTATCCCATATGCAAAACGCTGAAGAAGTACATTTAACCGGCACAGGTACTTCGCAGGAACAGTTAATCCATTATATGGCAGCTACCCCTCAATTTAAAAATACAGTCACACAGGAAAGCACTTCAAATAAAATGAGCGATGAAAACCTGGCTGCATATATTGCTGGTAAGTTTAATTAAAAGATAATCGGTACAAATCCGAAATCCCAAGCTCGAAATCCGAAAAAGTCTCCCATCGGGATCAATTATTTCGAATTTCCCTGCCTGGTCGGCAGACAGGGGTTTTCTTTTTTCGAATTTATTTGGGGCTTGTGGCCTCCCCCTAACGAGCGTTGCTCCCAAGCTTCGCTTGCCTCCAAGGAGGGGATTTGCCTTCGTAGGTAACGTTATAAAAGGAACAACATGCCGCTACGCAAACTTTTTAATTTATTATTTATTTGGTTCTTGTCTCTTGGTGCTTTCTTTTAGACTCAAAGCAATTCTTTACCTTTAATCATGAGAAAAAATGTAATACAATTCACCGTTGTCTTATTTATTCTTTTATTCCTGTCTTCCTGTGCCCCGCAGGCTCCTACAGATAGAGTGTATGGATTTTTTAGTGGTATTCTCCATGGCTTCGTTTTATTCTTTGCCGTCATTGGCAAATTATTCAACGCAGATGTAGGTATTTACGCTCAACATAATACCGGTTTCTTTTATTGGCTGGGATTTCTGATTGGCCTTGGTATCTGGGGTGGCTGCACCTATGGTGGTGGCCGGTATAAACGGAGTTGAAAGAGTCGGGATTATACAAATGGTATGCAAGAATAAAAAGAATCCAGAAGATTTGAGATTGCAAACTTAGTATGACCGGAGATGATCTTAGCAAGTCCAAAAACAGTTCATCCGGCTAATTCTCCTTCGCCTGCATATTCCTGCAGCGCTTTATCCTTAACAAAAGGCCCAAGTAAGAACAGCAAAATGAAAAGCCCTATCATTGCCAGCACACCAAATCCTACAAATAAAACATTGTAAGCAATAGTATAACTATAAGAAGCTGATACATGTTTTAGGGTAACACCAGATAAGAATTGAAAAATAGCTCCCCCTATTCCATTACCAATACAGGCAAGGCCCCATGCTGAAGCTGCAGCGTTTTTAGGAACTACATCGGCTGTAAGGGCTAACGCATTGGCTGTATAGGACGTATAGCCAAAACCTGACAAACCAAAAAGGATAAGTGCAGCCATAGGGGTAGAAACGATAAACGGCGCCAGCAACAATGGCAATCCCATAATAATACCCGATATACCAAGTGATATTTTTCTTGCTTTGGGGATAGGCACACCTTTCTTTATAATGAATTGTGTAAAATATCCGCCGGCGATATTACCGACATCCGCCATAATAAAAGGTATGATAGCAAACCAACCGATCTGTTTCAGATCCCAGTGATGCACATCTACCAGGTACCGCCCTATCCAAAAAGTAACAAAATACCATATCGGTTCAATAAAAATCTTTGCAAGCAGCAGCCTGGAAACAAACCGGGTCTTTAAAAGTTTGAGCGGGGGAATGATCCGGGCTCTTGATTCTTTTATGGAATGTTTTGGGGTGTAATAGACAAACCAAAAAACCACTAACCACAAATAGCCGAAGATGGCAAGAATAATAAAAGTGGCCTGCCATCCATAATGGAAGCTCATCACCGCTATAAGAGGAGGAACAATAATTGCTCCGAGGGCGGAGCCACTATTGAATATGCCTGAGGCTGTGGATCGTTCATGTGGCGGGAACCATTCACTGGTAAGTTTTAAAGCAGCCGGCCAGTTGCCCGCTTCACCAATACCCAAAAAGAACCGGCAAATACCAAATTGCAGGGGTGTTATTGCAAAAGCATGAACAAGACCTGCTGTTGTCCAGAAGGCCATGCAAAGTGAATACCCTATCCTGGTTCCCAGTTTATCAATCACCAAACCGGAAAATGCATTCGATAACATATAGGCAATGAAAAAAGCAGCTCCGATATACCCAAATGCATCATCAGGGATCAGTTTACGTAAAGCCCCGTCAGCACTTAAATAATTAAAAGATAAGCGGTGAATATAGTTCAGCACCGTAGCCAAAAAAGCCATGGTGATCATTACCCACCTCATCCTGGATGGGGTAAAACTATTTTCGGCGGTATCCATGAGTGATTTAAATTGATAAATACTTCAAATGCGGCTTTGAAAAAAAATTGAACCACATAAGACATAGAACACAATAGATGAACACATAGATCTATCCACGCCGTTGGCGGGACAAGTAGTGAAACCTCATGTGACCTATGTCCTATACGGTTCAAAAATATACTCACGGCGCGAAGCTCACGGCCAGCGTTTCTTTCATTTTATTTAAATAGCTACCCAACCCCCATCTACTGAAAAACAGCCACCGGTTGTAAAACTGGAAGCAGGACTTGCCAGGTATAAAGCAATGCCGCCTATTTCATAAAGTTCTCCCCAGCGACCCATTGGAACCTTCGATATGAAAGACTGGTATTTTACCGGATCCTGCATTAAAGGAAGATTAATATCGGTGGCGAAAGGGCCCGGCAAAATTGCATTCACTGTAATTTTTTCTTTGGCCAATTCAATCGCTAGTGACCGCGTCAATTGCAGAATAGCTCCTTTGCTGGTAGCATACGGGGTACGTTCAGGTATAGCCGTCACAGAAAGCATGGAACCAATGTTGATGATCCTTCCATATCCATTCTTTTTCATGACAGGCATCACTTCACGACAGGCGATCCAGGTGCCGGTAACATTTACCTGCTGCACTTTATTAAAATCTTCTACCGATAAACTTTCAATAGCACCCCGGATATTAATGCCTGCTGAATTGATCAGGATATCAATTTTTCCAAAGTGCTCAATAGTTTCTTTTACTGCATCCTTTACTTCCTGCTCTATGGTCACATCACAACGGCAGCTCATACAATCCCTGCTGTACAGGCTTTGAATCTCTTGCACCGCTTTGCTGTTTCCGGCTTTGTCTCTTGCTGCAATTGAAATATTGGCGCCGGCTTCTGCAAGGGCTTTTGCCATTGCAAGACCTAATCCCCGGTTCCCACCCGTTATAAGGGCCACCTGTCCGTTTAATTTAAAAAGATCTAAAATACTTGTCTCCACTATAAATTATTTATACAGTTTGTCTATAATATTGAATTGATCCAGGTAATCTTTTTTCAACGTTAATCCAACACCCGGCTTTTTATCGTCAAGCTGTAAAAAACCATTTTCCGCAATGGCCTCACCCTCGAAAATATACCAGAACATCTCATTACCCACTTCAATTTCTGTTTGCGGAAAATATTCAGCCATGGGTGAAGCAAATGAGCTCATGACCACATGCAGGTTGTGCATTTGACCGCCATGAGGAATAACCTCCACTCCATGCATCAGTGCCAGTGTACATATTTTCTGCGCTTCTGTAAACCCACCCACACGATTTGTATCAAACTGAAAAATATCCAATGCCTTTGCCTGCAACAGATCATAAAAACCGAAACGTGTGTATTCATGTTCGCCACCCGAAAGCGGAATAGCCGTGCTTTCTTTTAGCTTAGCGAAATTGTGTATTTCATCCGGCAATAAAAGCTCTTCCGCCCAGCGAAGATTAAATGGTTCCAATTCTTTCAGCAATTGCCTGGCGTATGCATAGTTGAAACCCATGTAGGCTTCGAGCATGATATCTACCTCATCACCTACAATTTCTCTTACTACTCGTACCATCTCAATGTTCTTTCTCATTCCGGCTCTTCCTTCGGTAAGGGGGTAGCCGCAACGCAGCTTCATGCCCGTAAAACCTTCAGCTTTATAATGTGCAGCTTCTGTTTGTAAACTATCGAGGTTACGGGTATACAGACGGCTGTAGTAAACAGGAATAGAAGTTTTTGTGCGACCACCCATGAGCATAAAAACAGGTTGTCCCATCACCAGTCCTTTGATATCCCATAAAGCAATATCAAGTGCGCTGATAGCAGCCAATACTGCGCCCTTTCTTCCATAGGCTACTGTGGAGCGATACATTTTTTCATAGAGATATTCTGTATTCAGAGGGCTTTCATTCAGCAGCATTGGGGCTAGTTTTGAATCAATGATATGCTTTGTGATATCAGGACATAAGCCTGCATTGCCATAGCCCACATGGCCCTCATCTGTTTCAATTTCTACTACCAGCCAGCTAAAAAAACGAAAAGGTGCCTGCGCATCATCCTGGAAAGGTAGTGCACTTAAAGGCGTGGCAAAAATAGTGTCAGTTGTTTTTACAGGACCGCGCCATTGATACAGTTTGGTTCTGATTGCTTTTACTTTCATTGTCAGATATAAATTTTATTTTATCAATGATGTTTACATCTTACTTGCAATGCTAAAGCCTAGGTTCTCATCTTCACGAACCCAAATATAATTTATTATACAGGTCGTGACGACTCCCGCATATCGGGGCAGGAAGTACGCCGACCACGACATAAAGACCTCTATAAAAATGCACCCGCCGCCAAAGCAATTCTTTACCTTTAATCATGAGAAAAAATGTAATAAGTTCTCCCCCTTTGTGGGGAGGACTTAGGAGGCCGAATATGATGCATCGAGAACTGCTATGCTAAATGAAACAGGCATCACCGTTTTGCGATTCTGGAATAGTGAAATGATAAATGATATAGAAAAAGTGTTATAGAAGATCTCAGACTACCTGGATTAAGCGTGCGGGATAGCCAAACCTGCTATCACTGCATCTGATATACCCAAATTCAACAAAACTGCACCTGCCACAGCAATTCACATTGCCTGAACTTTACTTCGAAAGCAAATCCCGCTAAGATGCAATCCATCACTACAAAAAAATGGTTTGA
>JANWHX010000152.1 GCA_025450235.1 Chitinophagaceae bacterium
ACTTGTCTGGAGATTAGTTGAAAGATTGAGCCTTTCAGGGACTATAAAGGGCTTCGCATGTTTTATTACATCAAAAACGTTCCCTGAGGATTTTGTTTTACCATATATTTCCGGAATATCACCACAAATCCGCGTTTCAACCACAGACGGAATAAATACGAAATGCGCGGCATCCATTTTTTTATCGAATTCTTCCTGGTCCACGACGCGCACATGATAAGCAATAACGCTGCAAAATCGCGGGTGGTATGAATCGGCACGGGCGGCGATGGATTCACCGTCATCATCGCTGTAACCACCCAGTAAAGTTATTTCCAGCTTAAGGTCGCTTTGTTCCGCGAGGTTTATCAGTTCAAAGACCTGCTCATAATTCCTCCTTCGCTTGTCCAGTGAGCCCGGCACCACTATTCTCAGGGGATGATCTATATTTTGTGGTGAATACCGGTTTTCAAAAACGGCACCTGAAACATTATGCGACATCTTTCCCTTGATTTTGGTCTGGAGGTAAGGGATCATTGTATCAGCTACCACATTAAATTCGTCTATATATCTTATGAGCCATTTCTTTCCGCGATGTATAATTGCTTTTCTGAAATCCCATGACGGCCGGCTCTCGAAAAGACAATTAATGTCATGAACCGTAAGAACAGTTCTTTTGAGGCCAAGCAACCTTAAAACAAGACTATACAGTAAATGATTATTGCTGACAGTATTTATGTATAAGAGGTCAGGTTTTTGTTTTCTTAATTCTTTATATAAGGTATAAAAGAAACGAAATTTAACACGCGTGGATAATACTGCCCACTGGTATCTTTCAGCGTCATTGCCAAAAAGCTGAAGGAATCGTTTATGTGTTTCGGAGGAAGTATAAATGGTGATCTCGTTTCCGGGCATATCAAATAATTTGATCACCGGAAAAGCCCCTTCAAAGTGTTCCATTTCAAATATGCCAATCTTCATGCAGTCATTTTTACGATCACTTCAAAACTCTGTGCCTGATCACTTGTTTTCAACCGATGTTCCAATTCATACCTGCTTACATAATCCGGGAGGATCAATTTTTCATTTGCGGCAAAATTATATTTCGCATTCCTATCAAGTACTTCAATTGCATTTAAACAGTTTTGAAGTTCTATATTATAATCGGGCACTAACGTTTCAAACGAAAGATAAGGCACAGGCAGTGACAGGCCTTTTAAAACATGTTCCTCAAATCCTTCAACATCTATTTTAATAAAGTCCGGCCTGCCATATTTGACTATTAGCTGATCGAGTGTAGTTGTTTGCACCGTTTCATTTCTTGTGAACTTTATTGACTCATTCCATCGACTCTCCCCTTGATCCTCCAGCAACTTCATCCATTTACTGCTAAGTGTATTAAACGCAGAACCGGGATGATGAATATGCATTTCGGCGAACCCGTCTTTATCTGACAAAGCCATATTTTCAATTACCACTCTTTTTTCCTGGTCCCGAAACCTTACCCGGAGCAACTTGAAATTTTCTCCGTCCGGTTCGCAGCATATTACTTTATCAGACAGGGCAAGAAAGGCCGTTGTTTTGTGGCCATCATTGGCACCAATGTCGAAAATAAGTTTGCATGCAGGTAAAAATGACTTATAAAATGAAATTTCCGCCCGTTGCTGTTCAATAGCTTCCCGCCGGAACAATGCCTGGTAAATACCAAACCAACGTGAATACTTTAGCGGGTAATAGAGCTCCTTTTTTTGAAGAAAGTTCCTGATGCTTTTTTTTATCATTCTTTACTCACAACTTTTGGGACAGTTTGTACAATGCCTGTTTAATACGGGTTTTTATTTTTACATTCCATTTTATTCTCTTTATAAGTGATGCATCAATATGGGTATCGATGGTCTTAATGAAATCAGCCAGGTTGTACCCATTTTCTTCAAATCGTTTTTGATACTGTTCTAAATGTGGCAGCAGCAATCTATCATGACCACGTAAAATTCCTTGGACCATCATATCATCAAAATGGATAAATATTACCGGGAATTCTCCGTTTATCATCACTTTTCCATTAACGAACCCTCTTTTGCATTCATCGTAGTTCCATGCCCCGATATTGCATCCGCGATGCCGTATAGCCTTTGCCGTTTCGAATTTCAGCGGGAAAATGTCGAGATATTTTTGGTCACCCCGTATCCCATGTGGAATATGCTCTCCCATCATGAAATGACAGGCTCGGGCCCACCATTGCAAAGCTGGCAGCCCGCTCCTGTTGGCGCCAAAAAACCCGGCGGAATAGAAACCGCTGGTAAAAAGCGAAAAAAAACTCTCTTTATCAATTAGTGGATCAGAATTGATCCAATTGGGAGTTAAAAGGATGGAAGCGTCGTTTAGTTCGGAAAAAAGAAATTCATAATCATTAAAAAAATACATGTCACAATCCAGGTACAGTACCTTGTTAAATTTCTGTTCGAGCAAATAGCTTACAAAAACCGGCTTCAGTGACCATCGGAACGAATCGATATCAGCAAAAGCATATTTATTATAAAGCTCATTCACCAACGGATAGCCTGAGAGGTCGCTGGCAGTCGTTAAAACGATGCCTTCAGGAATCGGGCCGGCTTGATGCACTAGTTTATTGTCGGCGACTAAAACCTGCAGTTGAACCGGGCGTTCAAATTGCTGCAAAGAAGAATACAAAGCAAGAGCTTTAGGATAATAATCCGCGGTAATTATCGTGCAAAAAGTGTTCGTCATTTCATGACCCCGATAAAGGAAACTGATCTATTGCTTATTGGTTACTTGCAAATGTATAGCCTTATCTTTATCCGTAAATATTTCATACCGGAAAACAGTGTCAAAGCGTTATTTCATACAACAATACCTGCAGGAGGATTACATGCATGGTGGCGTGGGAGGTACGGATGCTGAGAAAATATTACTGGCAAAAGGATTCAGGCCAATTTACTTTCCACATCACCGGAGTTTTTCTGTGATTGCCAAGCTCAATCGTTTAATCTTCCTTTTAAGAACCTTCTTTTCAATCAAGAAAGGATCGGTGGTGGTTTTTCTATTCCCGGTTTACGCAAAAATGAACCGGGTATTATTAAAATGGCTGACCAGCAGGAAAAAAATTCACTCGATTTGCTTTATCGCAGACATCGACGGCCTTAAGGATGATAATGAACAATTGCTTAAAAAGGAAATTAAGTTTTTCCGACGCTTGCGATATTTTATCGTCCACAGTGAAAAAATGAGAGAATGGGTATATAAAAATGTTTCATCCGGTTCCGGCGTAGTCACAATAGAGTTCTTTGACTTTTTGACAACACCAGTTGGTCGGGGGAAAGATATTTCGTATGATATTGTTTTTGCCGGTAACCTGCAAAAGAGTTCTTTCTTAGAAAAACTCCATTTATTGAATCAAAAGGATTCTTTGCTGAATTTCCATCTTTATGGCCCCGGCAAAACAAATAACATGTTAAGGCAGGAGAATGTTACCTGGTTTGGAGTGGAAAATCCTTATGACCTTCCTGCAAAACTTAAAGGATCATTCGGGCTTGTCTGGGATGGTGATAGTATTGATAAACCGGCCGGCAGCCATGGACATTATATGGAGTACATCAGTCATCACAAGTTGTCATTGTATATCTTAAGTAACCTTCCAATCATTGTGCCTGCTGTCGCAGCCTCAGCGCCTTTGATCGAAAAATACGGGATCGGCTTTGCAGTCAATAACCTTTATGAGATTAAAGATAAAATAGGGGGGCTTTCGCCCGCCGTATACCGGCAAATGCAGGCAAATATGCATCCCTTATCGGAAAAGATCAGCAAGGGCCACTGTCTTGGTGCTGCAATCGATGAAATAATGAAGCAGCTGGAGAAAAATTAGATTTTTATTTTCTTCATGTATGCTGCGTCAGCCTCAGCCGCTTTCAGAGGCGTCGTATTATCCCAGCGTTCATGTTCAACAATATAGTATTCCATGCCCCATGATTTTGCTGTCTTCAGGATCTTTGGAAAGTCAATACTACCCTGGCCCAATATGCAGGAGGCGTCGCTCTCGGTCGCATTCTTAATCCGGTCCTTTACATGACAAGCCCTGAATCGAAAAGGATATTTCTTCATCCATGCTTCCGGATCGTGCCCGCCCGTTACCACCCAATAGATATCCATTTCGAAGTCTACCAGTAAAGGATCCGTATTCTTCATCATCACGTCCTGTGGCACCTGACCATCTATTTCTTTAAATGAATAGTCATGATTATGATAAGCGAACCGTATTCCGTTCTTTTTACATATTTCACCTTTCTTATTAAACTCATCTGCGAATCTTTTGTAATCGTCAATTGATTTCTGGGCTCCTTTGAATGGACACATCAGGTATTTCATTCCTATCGCAGCCGCTTCCGCTGCTTTCTTTTCAAAGTCTTTATTAATGTCGCAGTGGGAAGAAACGATGGTCAGCCCAAGTCCGTCCAGGTAGCTCTTAAACTCAGTGTTGCTCATTCCCCAGAACATTCCTTTAGATCCTTCAAAGCTCTCGATTTGTTTATAGCCAAAGGAGGCGACCTGCTTTAACGTCTCTTTGGGGTCCTTGCCCATGTCGGTCCTGACCGACCAAAGTTGCAAACCAAACTTCTTTATTTTTTTCTTTTGTTCCAACAACATTTCTTCAGAGAACATGTTCGCCGCAAATGAGGAAAGGGCAATGCCGGAGGTAAGTCCTGCTGTCTGTCTTAAAAATTTTCTGCGATTATAGTCCATGATCTGTATTTATTATTAAAATTAAAGGCTAAGAAAATGCTTTGTCACCTTTCTTGTATGGCAATGCTCCGTCATACTTCCCTGGCACAGGTACATAGCGAAGCGCCTCGGTAGCCCCAGGCTTTGAGGTAAAAAATCCAAGTATGGTTAATTGTTTTATCATTGTATAATAATGTCCCGGAGTCGAAACAAACTTAACTTCCTTGTTTTCCTGCATCGCCTCCTCACGTAAGATTTTTTCCCTTTCACTAAGTTTTTTATTGTATTCTTTGGATTCATCTTCCAGCTTCATTAAAAGAGCAGTACGTTCTTCGGGAGTACAATCCATAAAAGATCGTCCATGCATTTTCTTACAGGCATCCTCTAATTCAACAATGCCTTTCATAAAAACATCCTGTTCCGCCGGCGAATAGCAATCGGTAACAGTCAGTTTCATAAATTCGCCGACCTGGGCGGCTTTTGCGCCGGGGGAGGAAGTGGCGGGTAATATTGTTTCGCCAATTTCATCCAATAATGAAATATTGGCAGCGGTAAATCCGGCATCTGCCTTTACCCCCGATGTACACCCTGTTAAAAAGAACTCTCCGCCAATTACAGCACTGCCGGTAACCAGGGCGATCATTTTTAGAAGTTCTCTTCTGTCCACTTTATTAAGGTATTATAAGTTTCGTTTATTCAATTCGGCCACAGCATAGTCAGCTGCTCTTGCTGTAAAGGCCATATACGTTAATGATGGATTCTGACAAGCAGAAGATGTCATAAACGCGCCATCCGTTGCAAATACATTTGGGGCATCCCATACCTGGTTCCATTTATTTAACACAGATGTTTTGGGATCCTTACCCATCCTCGCGGTACCCATTTCATGAATGCCCTGGCCGATACTGTAATAGGTTTCCCAGGGTTCCACATTTTTTGCACCGGCTGCTTCAAACATTGCAATCAATTCGGATACGATGTCTTTTCTCATCTTCTTTTCGTTCTCTTTTAATTCCGCATCCATAGCCAG
>JANWHX010000153.1 GCA_025450235.1 Chitinophagaceae bacterium
GTCAGAAAGAAAATATTTTTAGGAAGATTACCCACGGAAGGTTCTTTCGCATTGCTGATAAAATCCAACGGATAAGACACTCTTGTGTTTTCTGTTATTGAGCCATCATCGAAATTTATCTTATTCGTCCCCGGAAAAAATGTAACATTCTCTACCAGCGCTCCCGGACGTATCGCATTATAGATCTCCGGTTCTTTTTCTTCGGTAAGCCCGATGGTCTTTGCATAACAGCCACCTTCAAAATTGAAAACATTATCACCGGTCCAGGCATGTTCATCATCACCGATCAGTTTGCGGTTAGGATCCGCACTTAAAGTTGTCTTACCTGTACCGCTAAGGCCGAAGAATATCGCTGTATCACCATTGTCACCGACATTGGCGCTACAATGCATGCTCAATACATTTTTCTCTTGTGGCAAAATGTAATTCAGGATAGTGAAGATGCCTTTCTTTGTTTCACCAGTATACCCCGATCCTGCGATCAGGATCATTTTATGTTTGAAAGAAACGATCGCAGCATTATGCTGCCTGGTTCCGCATTTTCTTGAGTCCAGTTTAAGTCCCGGGGCGGAGATCACCTGCCACTCGGGTTCGAACTTGTCCAGCTCTTCGTCCGTTGGGCGTAAGAACATGTTGTAGCCAAAGAGATTGTTCCAGGGCTTTTCGCTGATCAAACGAATATTCATCCTGTAGCGTGGATCGGCGCATGCATAGCAATCGCGGACCCAAACTTCATTCTTCTTGTCGAGGTACTTCATTATTTCCTCGCGTACAATATCGAAATACATCGGATCAATCGGCAGGTTGAAGTCATTCCAATTAACGGTCTGCGCAGTGATTGCATCCTTCACGATGAATTTGTCTTTGGGAGATCTGCCGCTGAATTCACCAGTCTTGATTACTAATGCCCCGGTGTCATTTAATACACCTTCCCCGATACGCAAAGTATCCTGCACTAATTCTTCCGGTGATAGTTGATAATGAATGTTTTCGGTATGAATAAGGCCTAAACGGATTAGAGCCTTTTTAGAAAAAGCCAGAGTTGGTACCGCCATAAAGTCAAGCAAAGCATTTGTTACAAATACAAAATTAATCAAACCTTTCACAGTACAAACAGGTGTTAGTGCTACACATTGAATTGCTCCTAATAATTGAGTAGACTCTTGAATTGCTTTGAAGGGTATAATCGATTACCATTGAATAATATTCAATAAATAATGGATATTTTTTGAAAACGTTTATTTGCTCATTGAAATGAGATATAAAAGATATTTCTTGTCTAATATCCCCGCGATATCTGCAAAAGTCAAAAATTGGGATGTTTGACCATTTTATTATTGGGGTTGGGTTCTAATGAACTCGTTTTGATACAGAACCATTTATCTTTAGCGCCATAAAATGCGCTAATGAAGAATCTTCCCCTCAATCCCGATATTTTCATCAAGAACAGGGAGCGGTTTACAGGCCGGATGCTGAAAAACTCGATAGCAATTT
The DNA here is from genome assembly GCA_025450235.1 of Chitinophagaceae bacterium. Taxonomy (GTDB): domain Bacteria; phylum Bacteroidota; class Bacteroidia; order Chitinophagales; family Chitinophagaceae; genus VBAT01. The sequence continues at coordinate 1,495 of JANWHX010000153.1, forward strand.
TTGTAAGCAATGACGAATCACCGGTAAACGGAGATGCACTCTATCGTTACAAAACCAACAGCGACCTGTTTTGGCTCAGTGGTATCACACAGGAAGACAGCATGGTGATTTTGTTTCCGAGCAACCCCGACCCAAAGTACCGGGAAGTATTGGTATTGGTCCGGCCAAATGAATTAAAAGAGAAATGGGATGGAAAAAGATTGCGCATGAAAGAAGCGCAGGATATGAGCGGAATAAAAACGATTGTATGGCTCGATAGTCTCGAAGCACTATTGCAACCATGGATCCATTTGGCGGATACGATTTATCTCGATACAAATGAGAATGACCGCAAAGGAAGTCTTGTAAGAACAAGGGATTATCGCTTCGTGGATGAAATGAAGAGCCGCTATCCCCTGCATCAGTACGAGCGGTCAGCAAAGATTATGAAAGAGTTCCGGGCAATAAAAACTGCTCCTGAGATTGAAGTGTTGCAAACCGCCATTGATATTACTGATAGAACCTTCAGGCGCCTTCTGAAATTCATCAGGCCGGGAGTGATGGAATATGAGATAGAGGCAGAGATCGTTCATTCTTTTTTAAGTCAAAGGGCCAATGGCGAAGCATATGGAAGTATTATTGCGAGTGGTGACAGGGCGAGAACGTTGCATTACGTATCCAACAACGAAGAGTGTAAAGACGGAGAGTTAATCTTAATGGATTTCGGCGCCGAATACGGGGGGTATTGTGCCGATCTTACCCGGACTGTTCCGGTTAATGGAAAATTCGGGCGAAGACAAAAAACCGTTTATAACGCCTGCCTGCATTTACATGATTATGCAAAGAGCTTATTGAAACCGGGAATAACGATCGTCGATTATACGGATAAAGTGGGTGAAGAAGCTACCCGGCAATTCTTAAAAATAGGATTGCTGAAGAAAACGGATGTAAAAAATGAAGATCCCGGGAACCGGGCATATCGCAGGTACTTATATCACGGCATTTCGCATCACCTGGGCATTGACGTCCATGACCTGGGTACAAGAACAGAGCCGATAAAACCGGGAATGGTTCTTACCGTTGAACCGGGCATTTACATTGAACAGGAGAAGATGGGAGTAAGAATAGAAAACAATGTATGGATAACAAGAAATGGAAATAAGGACCTGATGAAGAATATACCTATTACGGCTGAAGAGATAGAATCCATCATGAAAAAATAAATTTATCTTGCCTGCATGAAGCATATTCCCAATCTATTTACTTTACTCAATTTATTTTTTGGATGTTGCGCAATTGTCTTTTTGTTACAGAATGGCATCATTGTTTTTTATAATGGCGATAACCCCGAATTGGTAGATATGCCGGAAAAAACAATGATTGCTTCATTATTTATTGGGTTGGCTGCCGTCGTTGATTTCCTGGATGGTTTTATTGCCAGGTTATTCAAAGCCACGTCCAAAATGGGAAAGCAATTAGACTCGCTGGCAGATGTTATTAGCTTCGGTGTGGCACCGGGAATAATTATCTATCAATTTCTCCGCCTCAGTTATGCCAAAGAAGAAAATGGATTGGATGTTTCATTGGCCTGGTTGATGCCTGCTTTTATTCTTCCTTGTGCTGCCGCCTGGCGATTAGCCAAATTTAATATCGATGAAGGTCAACAGTATTCCTTTAGGGGAGTTCCTACCCCGGCGGTTGGTTTAGTGGTCGCATCATTTCCATTGATCTATTGGTATAGTAATAATGAGACCGTCATTGATCTTTTGCGCAATAAATGGTTGTTATACGCAGTTGTTTTTTTACTCAGTTATCTTATGGTTTCGAATTGGCCGATAATGAGTTTAAAGTTCAGGGACTTTTCTTTAAAAAATAATATTCCAAAGATCATTCTGCTGGCGGCATCAATACTATTGGCGATCTTATTTAAATGGCTGGCAGTTCCTATGATATTCATCCTTTACATTGCCGTATCTTTGGCGTTCAAAAATAAATCAGCATGACTTACACGGTTCAGATAAAAGTAATGCCGTTAAAAGAGCTATTGGATCCACAGGGAAAAGCAATTGCGGGTGGTTTGAAAAACCTTGGATTGAACAGCATTGAAGAGGTACGCGTTGGAAAAAATATCACCCTCCAGGTAAATGCCGGGTCATCAGGTGAGGCAAAACAAATTGCTGAAGAGGCCACCAAAAAACTTTTGGCAAACCCGGTGATGGAATATTATGAAGTTTCAGTCAATTAGATTAAGAAGTAGTTACAATCTTACTGACTGTATAATTGCTAAATTTGACAATATTGGTGAGGGATGAAAAAGGAAATTATTTCACAACTTCACAGCAGTTTCGAATTAGCGGTCAATGAAACTGATGGCGTTGAGTATTGGTTTGCGAGGGACCTGCAGCAGCTTTTGGGCTATTCAAAATGGGAGAATTTCATAAAAGTTATTGATAAGGCTAAAATGGCCTGCACAAACGCAAAGCAGGAAGCCTCAGACCATTTTCTTGACGTCAGGAAAATGGTTGACTTAGGTTCGGGAGCGAAGAGAGAAATTGAGGAAATCATGCTTACAAGGTATGCCTGTTATCTAATTGCACAAAACGGCGACCCACGTAAAGATGAGATTGCATTTGCAATGAGTTATTTTGCTGTTCAAACAAGAAAGCAGGAATTACTTGAACAGCGACTTAAAGAATGGGAACGATTACAGGCAAGAGAAAAGCTAACTATTTCAGAGAAAGAATTATCAGGACTTATTTTTCAAAAAGGAATTGACAATGCGGGTTTCGCCAGAATAAGAAGCAAGGGTGACCAGGCATTATTTGGCGGCAAGACAACATTAGACATGAAGGCAAGATTGGATATTCCTGACAACAGACCACTAGCAGACTTCTTACCGACAATAACCATTAAAGCCAAGGATTTTGCTAACGAATTAACCAATCTTAATATTCGCAAGGGCGACCTGAAATCTGAAAATGCAATTACAAATGAGCATGTCAAAAACAATCAAGACGTAAGGGGGCTGCTACTAAAAAGCGGGATAAAACCTGAGAGCTTACCAGCAGAGGAAGACATCAAAAAAATTGAAAGAAAAGTAAAGTCACAAGACAAAAAGCTCCTGAAAGAAACAAAGAAGTTGAAAAAGAAATAAGCCAACGCATTTGCAAGCAACACATCTGGTGGCACAGTGCAAAGATTGCATGATAGCTTGAAGCTCATGGCTCTCCGAAGGAGTCCTTTGGACAAAACCGCGGCTATGTTATATATTGTTCCTTCTCCCATCGGTAATTTAAAAGACATCACTCTGCGGGCTTTGGAAGTATTGAAAGAAGCAGACCTTATCCTGGCGGAAGATACACGCACTTCATCGCATTTGCTCAACCATTACCAAATTAACAGACCTCTTTCTCCCTATCACCAGCATAATGAGCATAAAGTATTGCAGCACCTTGTCGCGCAATTAGCAGAAGGGAAAAACATAGCGCTGATGACAGATGCCGGCACGCCTGGTATTTCTGATCCTGCTTTTTTGATAATAAGGGAATGTATAAAAGAAGGAATTAAAGTAGAATGCCTGCCGGGTGCAACAGCATTTGTACCCGCGCTGATCAATAGTGGCATACCTACCAACCGTTTTTGCTTTGAAGGATTCTTACCTCTTAA
>JANWHX010000154.1 GCA_025450235.1 Chitinophagaceae bacterium
AAGGATTTTTGAAAGTTAGGGTTGATGGTGAAATAAAGGACCTTGTCGCAAAGATGCAGGTAGATCGTTATAAGATCCACGATATTGAACTGGTAGTTGACCGGCTGCTCGTGACAGATGATCTGAAGGCGAGACTAAGCCAGAGCGTGCAGCAAACGCTGAAGCTGGGAAAGGATTTGATGTTTGTGGAACCGGCCCCGACCTCCCCAAACCCCTCCGAAGGAGGGGCTTTAAGAGCTTCAAAGAATAAAAAGTCTTTACAAATTCCAGAGGCCGAGAACCCCCCTTCGGGGGGCAGGGGGGCCTTCTATTCCAAGCTCCTCATGTGCGCTGACACCGGTATCAGTTACGAAGAGCCCTCTCCAAATGCTTTTTCTTTTAACTCACCTTATGGTGCATGCCCGGATTGTAAAGGACTCGGTACCACCTTTCATATTAATATGGACGCGGTCATTCCTGATCCGGAACTGAGCATTAATGAAGGAGGTATAGCGCCATTGGGTGCAGAAAGAGATGCCTATGTATTTAAGCATGCACAGGCGATAGCTGTAAAAAATAAGATATCGCTGACAAAGCCTATAAAAGATATACCGAAGAAAGCGTTGAACATATTATTATACGGAAACGAAGAAGGGATAGAGGCAGAGATGGATTTTGAAAACGTACAGTTTGATCCGCAGGCGCCATTTGAGGGAATAGTGAACATGCTGAAACGTTGGTTCAATAACGGTCATAGTGAAGGCTTACGGGAATGGGCCGAAGGATATATGCAATTAAAACCTTGCGAAGGCTGTGGTGGTGCGAGGTTGAAAAAAGAAAGCCTTTGGTTTAAAGTGGCGGGAAGGAATATCTCGGACCTGAGTAATATGAACCTGGACAACCTTGCCGCCTGGCTGGATGGAATAGAGTTAAGAATCAGCAATAAGCAAAATGCGATCGCCAAGGATGTGTTGAAAGAAATAAGAGAACGGCTGCAGTTCTTATTGAATGTTGGTCTGACATATCTTTCCCTGAATCGCCCGACCAAGACATTGAGTGGTGGTGAGTCCCAACGAATACGATTAGCGACTCAAATTGGTTCACAATTGCAGGGCATTACCTATGTCCTCGATGAACCCTCGATAGGTTTGCATCAGCGGGATAATCACCGGCTGATAGATGCATTAAGAAATCTAAGGAATATCGGCAATAGTGTTCTTGTGGTTGAACATGACAAGGATATCATGCTTGCAGCCGATCACCTGATCGATGTGGGCCCCAAAGCAGGTCATCATGGAGGACGAGTAGTGGCCCAGGGTAGCCCGGCCGAGTTACTGAAACTGGATACGCTAACTTCCGGCTATTTGAACGGTCTGCATAAAATAGAAGTGCCCAGGGAACGAAGAAAGGGAAATGGCAAATTTATTGAGCTCAAAGGGTCGAAAGGTAATAACCTGCAGACGGTTGATGTAAAATTTCCTTTGGGAAAACTTATTGTGGTGACGGGTGTTAGCGGCAGCGGCAAATCCACGCTGGTGAATGAAACCTTATACCCGATCCTTTCGCATCATGCATTTGGTTCAAAGGGTATACCGCTTGAATATAAATCAATAATCGGATTGGAGAACATTGATAAGGTTATTGAAATTGATCAATCGCCGATTGGGCGTACGCCAAGAAGCAACCCCGCGACATACTGTGGATTCTTTACCGAGATAAGAACATTGTTTGCCTCCATTCCTGAAGCAAAGATCAGGGGATATACAGCGGGCCGTTTTTCCTTTAATGTCAAAAGTGGCAGATGTGAAGTATGTGAAGGCGGCGGCATGCGTGTAATCGAAATGAATTTTTTGCCGGATGTCTATGTTCATTGCGAAAAATGTAATGGAAAAAGATATAACCGCGAAACATTAGAGATAAGATATAAGGGAAAATCAATTGCGGACGTATTAGAAATGACCGTTGAAGAAGCCGTTGAGTTCTTTCAGCCCGTTCCTTATTTATATAGAAAAATTAAAGTGCTTGAAGATGTAGGTCTCGGCTACATAACGTTGGGCCAATCTGCAGTGACATTGAGTGGGGGAGAGGCACAGAGGGTCAAGCTATCAACTGAATTGGGCAAAAGAGACACCGGTAAGACCTTCTATATACTGGATGAACCAACGACCGGTTTACATTTTGAAGATATTAAACACCTGCTTGATGTCCTGAATAAATTGGTGGACAGGGGCAACACAGTCTTGGTAATAGAACATAATATGGATGTAATAAAGGTTGCTGACCACATCATCGACCTTGGACCTGAAGGGGGAGACGGAGGCGGCAGAATCTTATTTGAAGGAACCCCTGAACAGCTGATCAGTAATAAAGAAAGCTTTACAGCTGAATTCCTGAAACCTGAATTGTCCTAGGTCGCAGACGAATACTTGAATATTTCATTAAGAAAACCCGCTCGATCTTTCGGGAGTTTTCTATGAACATCTTAACCAGTCGTTCTGGGAGGCGGGGGTGTGGGTGGCTTTTTCCCATCAAATTGCTCTGGTTTTACTACATATACAATTGCCGCCCCGGCGACACCTGCTAATATGGCAAGATATATACCAAGAGAAGTATAACTGGTTTGTCGCAGAAATTGAATTAAGGCGAACAGGCCGGCGCTGGCAAAACAAGCTGCAACGATCATTTTAGCCTGACCTTCGAACGGTTTGGTCTTGTCTCCCATGACGAATGTCAGTATTCCCGCTCCGATAAATCCAAAGAAAGAAATTATTCCGAGATCATGCATTCCGTTTACAGAATAGGCTCCAAGACCGCCAAACCCACCAAAAGAGAGTTTCCACCAGGGAAGAAACATCGAAATCAGTCCTAGGGCAGCAGCTATTAATGCATACAATTTTTGTTTGTGAAGATTCAGTTGTTCCATAAGTAAATTGGTTTTTGGTAAACCTACTCGTTTGGCTTTTCGGCTTCCGCCTCCCGCTAAATGGCAGGACTGTAAAGAAGGAATAGCCTAAAATACGCTTCTTTTTAAAAATAGGGTCAATGGGTCGGGATAAAATATCAACCCGTTAATAACAGGTAATGAAGTATGGGAATGTAATAGGAGGAGAGATGTAATGATACCCGTAAGTAAGAGCAGGAAGTGATTTAGAAAATCTTTTCGGTGGCCAGTCAATCGCCTGGTTTTTTCATCCGGATACGGATTTTAGAAATTTTCCTGCCTTACGGGTTCTTAGTTATAGCAATTGAAAAGAACTACATGGTTGGTTGATCGGTTGATTAGTTGATCGGTTGATTGGTTTGGGGACTGGCTGACTCTCCTGGTAAGGAATTAATCAACCAGTCAACCAATCAACTACAAAGACCCAATAAGCATTGGCAGAAAGTGTTTAATAAAATTTATACTAATGAGAGTACCAATAGAGAACGGATTAGGTTTTTTTTCAACCAGGGTATCAGATTCTATTAAGCTCTCTGCCGCTTATTGGAAAAGGACTTGAATTATTTTAAAGATCTTTTTAACGCATATCAAACTTGCCGTTGGCAGTTTCTTCATCGCCGGAAAAAACACTGAACACATATTTTCCTCTTTCGAGGTCCGATATTTTCTGGTGATCGCCGGATTTCATTTTATAATGTTTAACGATGGCTCCCTCGAGGTCAAAAACAAAAAAATCAACATCGGTTCCATCATTGTCTTTCGCTACCACGTGCATCACTCTTTTTAATATGTCCGGGTATATTTTTACCGAACTGTTATTTCTTGAAGATGATACCCTGGCCTTTCCTTTTCGCACTTCGTTCCTGGCTTTGGGATCGTCTTTGCCCATACCGGCAGCGAATGATACAGACGACTGCATCAACATACACAGGGAAATACAGGCAACAAAAAATGATCGGGTAAATTTTAGTTTCATGGGTGGTTGGATTATTTAGCTTTTATCGGTTAATAGAAAACCGGACATCGTAATTGCCTTTTTTGAGCTGAATTTTCATTATTCAATCTCCAGCCAAAACGAAATATTGTCGAGAAGTAGGCGTCATTTTCTTTTGGGTCGCCACGTTGATAGGTCAGCACATCATCGGGTCTGGTCACAGAACCGGGGACGCTGCCCTGGTAGGTTCCGCGATAGTATAACCTCCTTGCATTTGCAGCATCAGCGGCAGACAAATAGTTATCGAATACTGCAGGATCTACATAAAACGTACTAGCATCATCTATGTAGTCACACCACGTTTTGCGATGTAATACTTCGAGCCCTACATAAAAGTTCTCTTTCAGGTAATATTTAAAACCAAATCCTAAAAGGAATTCTTGTTGGATCAGCTTATATTCCTTCCTGTCGGGATATTCAGCCATGCCCTGCCCTTCCAAACGAAGCGGGTGCAATTCAATCCATTTATCATCTAATTTTGCTTTGGGATTAAATTTCATTACGCCAACACCGGATAGTACATACGGGCGAAACTTGTGCTCCAACCCCTCATATTGTTCAAAGAAGACAGTGGGGTAAACTTCAGCAGCGAGATATCCTTCCAAGACAGAACTTTTAAAACTCAGGTTTCTTTCCAGGCGGTCCATTTCTGCTCCACCTTTATTTGGTGCTTCGGCATCGTCTCCTTCCAGGTGACCATGGTTTATGGCTAAACGGAAGCCAAGCCAATCTGTAGCATAATAATTCACATACAGATTCTTCGATATTTTAGTTAGAGGAAAATCAAGGTCCTTAACGAAAGGTTTTCCTATACCGGCAGTTCCGCCGAGGTCGCCAAGAAAAAACATGGGACCAAAACCGAGGCCAATTTCCCATTTGCCATTATCGGTGGTTATAGACTGGGAATAGGAGCGGGAGCATAGAAAGGTCAGCGTTAAAGCTAGTACGATAAATCGTACGCGGGGTACATTTGTTCTCATAGTAATCGGATTTCTGGTTTCTCTACTATTGGATTCGGGGACTAAAATAGAAAAAGATGAAAGCAAGTATGAAACAAAAAGTTAAGTTTCTTCCGATACGTGGCAACGAAAAGTTGTTATACTTAGGGCAAATACGAACGCTAATGACGTATCATTTCAATATGGTCTATCCCGTCTTCCAGATATATATCGCTGCTTTGCTCAAAGCCGAAGGAGCTATAAAATTCCCTGAGATACAGTTGAGCCCCGATCTTTATCGGGATACTTCCAAACAGGGCCGCCGCTTCTTCGATACTCTTTTCCATGAGCTGTTTCCCAATGCCTGTTCCCCTGGCTGTTTGAGATGTAACCACACGCCCTATTGAAGCATGGGCATATGCAACACCAGGGGGAATAAGCCTGGTATAGGCTATTAATTGATCATTCTCCCATGCCATCAAATGCCAGGAGGATTGGTCTTTATTGTCCATATCCTGGAAGACACAGTTTTGCTCTACCACAAACACTTCACTTCTCAACCTAAGGATCGCATACAATTCCTGCCCGCTGAGGTCCTCAAATTTTTTTACTATCCAGTTTATCATACTATTAATCCAAAATGTAAAGTTCAGGGGATTGAGCGTTCTATTGATCCGGAAATTTCCGTTTTGCCGGCCCTATCTTCCCGCCGGTACCGGCAGGACCGGTAAGCCTTCATTGCCGTCCTCGCTTACAGATTGCACCGCAAAAAAATAATTATCCTTTGAAAAAGAAAGGTCCATTTTAGTATCAGCAGTAAATATTTTCTTCTCCCATACCGGGCTCGTCGTTTCCCTCATTAATATATAATAACCCTTTACTTTTCCGGTTGCCGGAGCTTTCCAGCTCAGATTCGTAAAATTGGTCAGCCTTCTTGTTTCTACCCGAACTTCCTGCGGCAAGGATGGTGACTTCGCAAGATTCGCGAGATTACAAAGATTCATACACGTATTCTTTCTTAAATATTCGAA